>JAAYKK010000136.1 GCA_012522435.1 Clostridiaceae bacterium
ATTATTTTTTTATTTTATTTCATCAACAATTTCAACAAATATTTCCTGAGCAATCATAGTTCCTTTATTATCTTGAGCTACTATTATTAATTTTGGAGAGTTTGAGCTGAAAATTTCTTGACTGGCTAATGAAATTTGAATTTCAGAAACATCGTTTGTGTTTTGTGTAATTCTAGTGGAGAACTGCTTATTGCAATGTTCTAACAAACACCAAGCTTTAATAGGGGTAAATATTTCTTTATTGTATGTTAAAGAGGTTTGAAGGATCCGATTTTTTGCAGAAATTTTAATAATATTGTGATTGATCCAAGCCGAGTTTCTTTTAATTTGCTGAACATCTTTAAGACTTAATGGTGCGGAATAGATAGATTCATCGAGCAATTCTGTTGGGAAGTAAGCATTATTAGTTGCATAATCAGTTGAACTAAAAATTACAATATCAGGTTGGAATATGTTGATATAATAATCGTAATTTGTCACATTGTTATAATTGTGCACATTGGTAAAGGTCCCAAAAGGATATGCAATAAACTTATTTCTTCCTGCATGAAAATAACTCCCATGAAACATTAACAAATTAAGTTCAGAATCAATATTGTTTTTTTGATATGAAAAAGCAGGATATTGTTTTTCAATCATAATTTCTTCAGAATACTTTTCATCAAAACTCGGTTGATATTTGGGATGCGTTAATATTGGTACTTCTTCAGAAATAGGGAATTTAGATACCGGCAATGAATCTTTGTGCTCATATGTTAATAGATAATCTTCAAAAAATGGAATTTCAATTTTGGGAAAATCTTGCTTAATAATGTTTAGCAGATTGCTACTTGCAAAATATGCTCCGATATCATTCCAGTGGCCAGCATCGAATTGTTTATTATAAACTTGTTTTGTATTGGCCAGTTCAATTAAATCTGGAGCTGACCAATAGAAATTAACTTTTAATCGTTCTAACTCAGAAATGAAAAAATTAATATCCGACTTATTTAGTGAATATCCTTTTGGTAAATACTCTTCATAAATAATACTTTTACTTGGATTAAGCATATAAATAAAATAGATATCACGATCTTCACAATAATCTTGAAATCGTTTAATAAAATTTGCAAAATTAGCTAAAAAATCAAAATTTGACACAGTTATACCAGGTCGAAAAAAAATATATCCATCTTGTCCATAAGTATATGATGGATGGACTAGTTCACCGAAAAAATTATCATTCAAAGATGTATAGGTTGCAATAATGTTATCTCGATAGCCAATTCTGTCATCAAAGTATTGTTCGAAATCCGGGGGAAAGTTGCCAATTGAATTAATGTTTAATTCAGGGAATTCAGCCAATGTACGATTATCAATTTCAGAAATTTGATCTGTTTTTATATTGAAAGAGATTAGTGGCAGAATCAAGATTGAGCAAAAAATAAAAATAAAAATGATTTTAGTTTTTTTCATAAAGCTCCTAACTAAAATTGAAAATAAATAAAAGGGCTATATGTACTATTGATCATATACAATATACTAATTACTAATAAGCCGATACTGTAAATATATCTTATTGAATCAAAGAAAATCTCAGGTAGTTTTTGGGGAGTATGTTTTGCTAGGAATTCACTTATTGGTAAAGATGCTATACTTGAAATGACCAATGTAAAGATATTTTTATTAGTTAGATAGAATGTAGTTGTCATTTGGATTTCGGAAAATGTTTTAAATCCAAACATTTTTGATAAATGATCAACAAAAAAGTTAAAAGAAGGAGACATAAATAAAAGCCAACCAAAAGCAACAATAATCATGCTGCTACTCCATTTAATAAGTTTTGGAGTTTTGTTATAAAACACTGTATTTCGAATTAATCTTTCAACTATTAATAGCACTCCATGATACATTCCCCATAATAAAAATGTCCAATTATCTCCATGCCAAAGCCCTGTCGCTAAGAATACAATAAAAGTGTTGAAATATACATTCCCGCTTTTACTTCCACCTAGAGGAATATATAAATAATCTCTAAACCAGGTTGAAAGTGATATATGCCATCTACGCCAGAATTCCCCCAATGATGTGGAGATGTAGGGATAGTTAAAGTTCTCGCTCAGTTTATATCCGAACAAATTACCTATTCCTATAGCCATATCAGTGTAACCGGAGAAATCAAGATATATTTGTAAGCTATACGCTAGCATCATTATCCAAGCTGAACTAATACTAATACCATAGGGTTGAGCTACAGTTATATCATCTACCAATATACCCAAAGTATCTGATAAAATTACTTTTTTGGCGAAGCCAATACTGAATCGGAATAATCCTTGTTCAAAACTATCTAAATCAAATTTGTTAAATGTAAATGAAGGGATAAAGTCATTATATCTAGTGATCGGTCCACTACTTATTTTTGCAAAAAACGTCATGTATAATAACACATCGATTAATTTGCTTTTATTAATCTTTTTTCTATAGCTATCAATTAGAAATGAAATGCTTTGGAAAACAATAAAAGAAATACCTAGCGGAACGATGATATTCGATAACGTAAACTGGCTACTAAAGAATCTATTTGCTTGACTAAGAAAAAAATTCATATATTTGAAATAAATGAGTAAACCCAAATTTACCATTACGCCAAAAGAGCACCAAAATAATTTAGCTCTATTTTTATCGATGAACATACCTATAAAGTAAGTTGCGATAGAAATTAACAATAAGACTAATGATAATTTGATATTATACCAAGCATAAAACCCAAAATTTA
>JAAYKK010000139.1 GCA_012522435.1 Clostridiaceae bacterium
AATTATTTGATATACTTTTCATAGAGATCTGAATTGTCCTTTCTCGGAGGTAAGTGTGGTTGTTCAAGAACATTCTACCAGAGGCTTTTCAGATCTCTTTTTAATTTTTAACTTAACAGAACAAAACTATCATCCGGGAGGAAATAATGAAATTTACCGATGTACTTTATGACAGAACAAAAGAGATTTGGCAAGCATACGATCAACATCCTTTTATCAAAGGAATTGAAGACGGATCATTAGCAATTGATAAGTTTCAATTCTATATGATTCAAGATTATATTTACTTATGGGATTATTCAAAACTTTTTGCTATCGGTGCTCTCAAAGCTGAGGATCCTCAGATAATCGCCTCGTTTGCCGGTTCGATGGACTTTATTTTGAATGGTGAAATGGAAATCCATCGCGGTTTTATGTCTGATTTAGGAATTAGCGAACAAGAAGTATTAGAAGAAAAAACCTCATTGATCAATCGTTCATATACAAATTACATGTTATCCGTTTCTCAAAAAGGCGGTTATGAAGAAGTAGTTGCAGCTTTACTTTCATGTGCATGGACTTATGCAGATATTGCAACCGGCATTGACAAAAGAAATCCCGATGCTAAGAAGCATGAATTCTATGGTCGCTGGATTAAGGGATACATTTCAGAAGACTTTCAAGAGAGCGCAGAAATCTATAAAAATCAAATTAACGAATTTGCTGAAAATCTAAGCGAAGCAAGAAAAGAATACTTGATCGAAGTATTTTATAATTGTTGTCTCTATGAATTAAAATTCTGGGATATGGCCTACAACAAAGCCTATGATTTTGAAGCTGTTAAAGCTGATTAATCAAAATAACATTAGCTGATTACTATAAATGAAAACCACTGATCGATCAGTGGTTTTTGTTTTTCCAAAGCTTAATTTTATAAAAAAGCAATAACTTTCCAATACAAATATTATTTGGTTATCTATAACCTTTTGACAAAAGAGTATATTTGGTTTAGCATAACCATAGCAGGAAACTTGAAAATTTAATATAAAATGAATACAAAAGATTTGTAGGAGAACAATAATGAACCAAAGATTAAACCTGTTTGGAATAGAAGAGTTAAGAAACAAGATGCTTGATCTTTTTTCTATAGAAGATCAACAAAGACTAGAATATTCACTGGAATTATATGGAATTGTTTACTTGGCACTACTTTACCAAGAAAATTCCGAATTGAATCAAGAAGTAATAGAAAATGTTATTAAAAAAGAGGATGCAGCAACTTTGCTATTTGCGATCTTCGATAGATATAAAGATAATATCAAACAAATTTCTACGGAATTTACAGAAAAAGAATTGAACTCAATTATTTTTCATAACAATGTAGAAACAGCTCCCAAAAGTAAAGCATATGCAGTAACACCTGATTATATTTCTAAATTAACAATCAAATTATTAGATGTTCAACAATCAGATGTTTTATTTGATTTCGGTTCCGGACTGGGTGATTTTTTGCTCGAAGTTCATAATAAACATAAGTGTCAAAAATTGTATGGTATAGATCTGGATGTTGAAGCAAATCTGGTTGCAACTATCAGGCATTCACTTTTGCAATCTGATGTAGAAATATTAACCGGAAATTTTCTAGAAAAAACTTATGACTCATATAACATTGATAAAATATTTATCCATCCTGCATTCGGAATGATAAGAGATGATACGGATGAGCACAATCAGAATACGTTGAAACTTTTTGGCGAAACGGTCTCATTTAAAAATTCAGTTTGGACTTATATATTGGCAGCCTTGGCTAATCTCAATCAAGAAGGAAAAGTTGTTTGTATTACTACTAATAATGCAACTTTTAATCTCTCTGACTTTGAAATTAGAAAAATGCTTGTCGAAAAAGGTTATCTGGAGAGTGTAATTAGTTTGCCGAAAGGTTTATTCTACGAAATACCTTTATCTGTCAGCATCTTTATCATGAGTCATGGTAATCAAAAAATCCGAATGATAAATGCAGAAGATATTTATACGGAAGGTAGAAGATATAATAGTTTGAGCGAAACCGATATTGAGCAAATTGTTATAGCAAGCATGAAAGATACAGAGATATCTGAAACGATTTCTCATGAGGATTTAGCTCAATATGATTATTCACTAAACCCTGCAATGTACATCGTAGATTATGAAATCCAAAATTCAATAACATTCGGCGAAATTGCAAAGCAAATTACTAGGGGAGCAGGTATTAATAAAGCAGAACTTGATGCTTTAACCACAACTGAAAAAACAGGTTATCATTACTTGATGCTTCAAGATATTGAAGACGGAATTATCAACTCAAAGTTACCGGCAATTTCTTCAATAGAAGAAAAATATTCTAAACATCTTATCAAAAACAATAATCTATTAATTTCTAAAAATGCTCCTTTCAAGATTGCAACAGCAGAAATAAATATGAATGAGCAAATAGTAGCAACCGGAAATCTATACTGTATAGAAATAGATCAAGACAAAATCAATCCCATATATGTTGAGGCATATTTGCAAAGTGATCTGGGAAATGCAGAACTTTCAAGACTCTCCAAGGGAGGTGCTTTTGATACTATTAGTATTTCCAATTTGAAGAAGGTCCGAATTCCAAATATTTCAAGAGAACAACAAGATCAAATTGCAAACAAATTTCAAGGATTAAAAACAGAACAAGAAACCACTCGGAAAAAACTGGAAAGAATCATTGAAAACAAATCAGAAATTATAAAGGAAGGTTGTTATGAACAATAAGAAGAAAAGATGGTATCAAAAAGAATGGAATGAACAAACAACTTTCGAAAGAATTTTATTCGTAATTCTAGTAATTATTATTATATCCAGCTTGCTTGTATTCTATTTTATAGCACACATATTAATCCCCATTTTGCTCTTTGTTGGAGCTTTTTGGATTGGATTTTTCGGGAAATTAATAAAAAATTCAAAATGAAAACGGAGGAATACCAATATGTTAGCAAAAATAGAATTTCTTAATGGTGAAATATGGCAAGCTGAAATTGAAAAATATACTTCTTATTCAGGACAAATCTATATGATATTGTCGAAAAATAATTCTCCAATTACTTTTAGCGGCGACGACGTTAGTAAACTATATCTAGACAATGAACTTTTTTATACAAAAGAAAAATCAAAAGATTTTCAATCAACAAAAGATGATTTATCCGGAAATGTAACAGATCAAGAAACAATAAAATTTCATGTAAGAATAGAATTAAAGAATGACAAAATTTGGCAAGAAGAAGCAGATCACTTTGATTATAAAAGAGGCAAATGGTATTTCTTCTCTGCTGATAAAACTATTGCTAAATTTAAAGAAACTGATATAAAACGAATATTTCTTAATGATGTTCCGATGTATTCCTCTTCTAACACCCAATTGGCAGATTTGCTTAATACTTTTTGAAACGCTAAATTGATCTTCATTATTAGAAGTTAAAATCCAAAGTTTCTGAAATATCAAATATTAATTACATGTAAATTGAAATTTCTGATATCAGTTAAGTATTAATATTGATCTATTTTATTAATCTCGATTATTTATAACGTTTGGCGGTATGCCAAAGTAGCATCGGGAAGAATAATAAGACACCAATAATCACATATAACATTGTTTTATCCTCTTGAGTATATTTATTAGAATAATTAATGATATAAGTTAAATCTTACCAGAAATAGGATTATTTAACAAAAAAAATAATAAATCTGTTACAATGTATTGCAATGTGAACAAGTGGATGATGTGGTTTCTTGAAAACTAGAAATGATGATTTTACTTTAAATCTATTTTATCATTTGGCAAATATTATTAAATAATATTTTATTCATATAGAATTTAAATTATTTTTGTTTTGTATTGACATGTTTTATTTTTGAAATACAACTAATATAAATGAAAAGAGTTATTGAAAGTGTGGGTAAAACCTATGTTAATTTTAATATGTTACGATGTTTCGATAATTCATAAGAATGGTGTAAAACGTCTTAGACGTGTGGCTAAAATTTGTCAAGACTACGGACAGCGAGTTCAGAATTCAGTATTTGAATGTAAGGTTACACCTGCAGAGTATGTAGAACTTAAGCATCTTTTGTTGGATGAAATTGATCTGAACCAAGATAGCCTTAGATTCTACAAGCTAGGCTCGAATTGGCAAAAAAACCTTGAAATATTAGGCAAATCAGAATCTTATGACCCTGAAAAAGACAGTTTTATATTTTGAATTTCTATAATGGGGATAAATACTAATGGAAAGATATGCTCGGAAAGCGGATGGCTTAGAACAGTTATTAAAAGACCATGTTGATGGTGTTCTTGAACGGAGTGAAAAATTCTCAATGCGAGATTTCACCGCAACTGCCAAGCTTATAGCAATATTGCATGACAAAGGAAAATTTAATGATAATTGGCAGAAGTATTTAGAAGATTCTTTAGTAAAGCGAGTAGATCCTGTCCCTCATTCGCCCTATGGCAGTTATTATCTTTCTGAACTAGTGGAAAATCTAATCAAAAAAACTAATGATTTGCCGAAGTTGATAATGAAAGAAATTATATCTTTTGTAATTCTATCTCATCACGGTTTGTTTGATGCACTAACACCCCAAGGATTTCATCAATTTGAAAGAAGACAAAAGGACTTCTTGAAAAAATACGGCTTTAATTATCGAGAATCTATACTTAATTTACATGAAGATTATCCAGAGGAGTTAATTCATCAATTAGTTATTGAGAGTTATGCTGAAACAAGTAACTTTTATAAAAAAATGCAGCAATTCATTAGAGAGAAGGGTGATAGCAAAGGCTTTGATCCAACCTTTTGTTTGGGTACTTTGATGCGAATGTTATTATCGGTTTTGATTGATTCGGACTGGAGTGATGCAGCAGCGTTTTTTACTGATGAAGAAAGTTATTGGAATGATATTGTTAAAGATTTTTCATGGGAAAGTTTGGTTGAATCATTGAATGAGAAACTTTTAACGTTTAAGTCCAAACAGGAAATTGATTTCTTACGCCGTAAAATTTCAGAGGAATGTTTTGAGTCAGCTAAAAGAAAAGGTGGTATATATAAACTCCATGTTCCTACAGGTGGTGGTAAGACCCTAGCTGTAATGCGTTTTGCTTTAGAGCATGCGAAAGAGTGGAATAAAGACAGAGTGATCTACACAGCCCCGTATAAATCAATTGTTGATCAAAATGCACAAGAGTATAGAAATGCCCTGTTAAAGCTGTTTGATGTTGAAGAGGGAGAATTGATAATCTTGGAACACCATGGTGATGTGATTAGAACGGATCAAGATGATTCTTACACTTGTAAAAATTCTGAAAAATCCGAGCTGGATTCTGTATATAATTATTTAACTTCCTCTTGGCATTCGCCGGTTATATTAACTACGATGGTTCAATTGTTAAATACAATGTTTTCAAGTAATAAGCAATCAATACGTCGCTTTAATTCCTTGAGCAATGCTGTGCTGATCATTGATGAATACCAAGCTATACCTAATCAATGTATATCTCTCTTCAATATGATGATTAATATCTTAACGAAATTTTTTAGTGCTACAGTTGTATTATGCAGTGCAACTCAACCCCCATTTGATACTGAAATTAAACATACAAGAACAAAGCGTGTAGTCGTTCCTGTCTATTATGCGGAAAATGCTAATCTAGTTAATGATTATAGTCAGCATCCGGTTTTTAGAAGGACACAACTTGTAGATCTGATTAATAAAGAATTTGGACCCGATGATCTAAGTGAGTTTATCCTTGATCGAACACAAGATAGTCAGTCGGTTTTGATAATTCTTAATACAAAACATGCAGTTCAAACTCTTTTTAATAAGTTAATAAATAAAAATAAATCTGATCTTGAAGTCATAGCTCTTAGTAATTCTATGATACCGGTGCATAGGAAATTTGTTCTCAACAAGATAAAAGATTATTTGTCTGCATTGCGTCAAAGAAACCGCAAAGATAAATTAATTGTAATCAGTACCTCGCTAATTGAAGCAGGAGTAGACTTATCGTTTTCAGAAGTAATGCGTTCGCTTAATGGAATGGATATTGTTGTCCAAGCAGCTGGACGGGCTAATAGGCATAAGGAATGTGATAAGTTAGCTAAAGTCTGGCTAATTAAACTGTCTGGAGATTGGGAAAATGTGTCACCGATGGAAGATATGGTCATAGCACAAGAGTCTTGTATTCCTATGGTGAATGACTTTAAGAAAAATCCTGAACGCTATGATAATGATTTAATGAGTAAAGCAAGTTTAGATTTTTATTATAAAGAATATTATCGGGAAATTGCCAATAAAACATTTCATGAGATTGAAATAGGCAATGAAAAATATAGCTTGTTTGATTTGTTGGGGCAAAATAAACTTTCTCATGCTAAATATAAATATCTAAATAATGCAAATTCGAGATATCTATTGAATCAATCATTTTTGACAGCCGGAGAAAAATTTACCCCGATTGACGATGATTCCATCCGAATCTTTGTACCTTGGCAAGATACTGGGAAGGATCTATTAGATAAGTTTAATGGTTCAAGTTCATATTCTGACAAACGGTCAATGCTCTCTCGGATTGAGCAATATTCTGTAGGCGTAACTAAATATCAATTAGACAATTTAATTGAGATAGGAGGAGTGTTTACGATATTAGAAGATGAAGTTTATGTACTGAAAGAAGAATACTATTCAGAAGAATTTGGTTTAGTTTTAGGATCAAAAGATGATATTTCATCTTTAAATTTTAAATCAATAATAATATAGAAAGGGAGATTATGGGAAATAGAAAAACGTATTCCTTTCGGGTAACAGGTCGCAGAGCATTATTTACTGATCCGGTTAATAGGATCGGAGGAGAAAAAATGTCTTACCAAATACCGACTTATCAAGCCTTGAAAGGGATTACGGAATCGATTTATTGGAAACCATCCATTATCTGGAAGATAAAACGGTTAAGAGTTGTTAATCCAATCCAAACAGAAACTGTAGGTGTTAGACCAATCAAATTCAATTCCTCTGCTAATGAATTGGCATATTACACCTATTTAAAAAATGTTAATTATGAAGTTGAAGTTGAATTTGATTGGAATAAAAATCGACCTGAATTAGCTAAAGACTGGAACTATGCAAAACATGAAGCAATTTTTTTACGGTCTTTGAAAAAAGGTGGTCGAAGAGATGTTTTTTTAGGTACAAGAGAATGTCAAGCATATGCTGAACCTTGTGAATTCAATAGTGGCACAGGCGAGTATGATGCAATCGATGAACTAAGTTTTGGCATTCAATTTCATAGTTTCATCTATCCTGATGAGCAAGATCAGATTGAAGTTGACTACGGTGAGTTAACTGTAAACCTGTGGCAGCCAATTATGCGCAAAGGGGTGATAACCTTTCTAGAACCTGAACAATGTACTATTCAACGAGTTATTACTAAACGTAAGGTCAAAAAATTTACTCCCAAACATAATTTTACTTATGTGGAGGTGAATAAATGAGCTGGCTAATTAATTTAGTGGATATGTATGATTATTTGGATTCTCAGTCAAAAACAAATCCGGAGAGTGAGATAGATCTTACTCCTCCTGCAACAATTTGGCAAAACGCTCAGTTGGAAATAGTGTTATCATCAGAGGGAGAACTTTTACGAGGGGAACTTTTAGATAAAAAGGACGCACCAACAATTGTACCTGTAACTCAAGCTTCATCTGGTAGAACTAGTGGTCCGGTACCTCATGCCTTGTTTGACAACTTGGAATACCTGGCAGGTGATTTAAAAGACTATATTGAGAAACCAGGAGATTTGCGAACGAAAAAGTTTGAACCTTATATGGAACAATTAAGACAATGGACTGTGGCTGATTCTAATAATCAAGATCTGCGAATAATATATGATTATTTGGCGAAAGAAACTTTGACAAGTGATTTGATCCAAAAAAACTTAATCATCTTGGAGAATAATTACTTGGATAAGAAAACAAAGTGTCAATCAAATCAACAAGAAAAATTCTTAATTCGTATAGCGATTGAATCAGAAGGAAAATTAAGGAAATTGTGGCAAGAAGATAGTTTTCTGCAATCCTATTCAACCTATTACTTAAGTACATTATCTGACAAAGGATTATGTTATGTATCAGGGGAAAATCAGATTTTAACAACTATGCATGGTAAAGGAATTCGTTGGGCAGGTGATGGTGCAAAATTAATTTCTTCAAATGATACTTCTAATTTTACATTTAAGGGAAGATTTGAAGAAGCTACAGATGCGGTGGGAATTGGTTATGATCAAAGTGAAAAAGCCCATAGTGCTTTGAGATATCTGATCCAAAACCAAGCATATAAGAACAATGGCTATGTAGTGGTAGCGTTTGGTAAAGGTATCAAACTAATTCAGCCGACGGATGATACTGAAATCGTCCAAAATGCTCTCTATGCCAATCTGGGATTAACTCCTGAACCGGAGATTGTCGAAACAGAAAAAAACTATGCAGAAGAATTAAATAAGGCTCTTAATGGTTATAGGCATAAATTGGATCCACAGAGACAGGTTACTATTATGGCTCTAGATAATGCAACGCCTGGTAGATTAGCTATCCAATACTATAAGGAGTTAACGGAACAAGAATATGTGGCAAATGTTATCTATTACCACGATACGATTTCTTGGTTGCATTTTTATAAAAAAGATGGAGATAAAAGAACTTATAAACACATAGGTGCACCAGCTCAAATGGATTTGATTAATTATGTTTTTGGTACTGAGCGTGAAGGCTTAATGTCAATTGGCGACAGAAACAAGTATCGTAATCAATTGCTGCGCAGATTATTGCCTTGTGTGACAGAGAGAGCTAAAATTCCACGAGATTTTGTGGATAAGGCTTTTGAAGCAGCAATCACACCACTGAAGAAAAGTCATTTTAATTGGCGAAAATCTGTCTCGATAGCGTGTGGATTAATAAAAAAATATTATTTTGAAAGAGATGAGGTTGAATATTCTATGGCATTAGATAGAAATTTAGATGATCGAAGTTATCTTTTTGGAAGGTTGTTAGCCGTTGCAGAAAAGATTGAAAGAGAGGCTATGCACGCAGAAAAAAAAGATGAAGACTTTAAGCGTCAAACCAATGCAATGCGATATATGAATGCATTAGCTAAAAAACCGTATAAAACATGGATGCTTATTGAATTGAAGCTGCAGCCATATCTCAAAAGACTAACTCTTAGGAATCGTACAAGACATCAAATTCGGTTAGGTGAGATAATGAGTAATTTCAAAATCGATGATTACAAATCGAATAAATCTTTAGAAGGTACCTTTTTATTGGGGTTTCATTGTCAATTGCAAGATTACTACACGAAGAAAAATGAATCAGAAAATGAATTTGAAAACGAAACAGTTGAAGGGTAAAAAACATACAAAAGTAGAATGTTTATAATAAAGGAGAATTAATATGTTAAACAATAAAATAGATTTTGTAGCAATTATTAGTGTGAAAAATGCAAATCCAAATGGAGACCCGTTGAATGGTAATCGCCCTCGTGAAGACATAAATGGCTTTGGAGAAATTAGCGATGTTTGCCTGAAAAGAAAAATCAGAAATAGATGGATTGATATGGGTGAAGATGTATTTGTCCAATCTAATGAAAAGAATGTTGATGGATTTAAAAGTTTAAGCGATCGAGCAGCAGATAGTTTGGGTACAATTAAAGATCATGATGAATATGCTAAAAAGGCATCAGAAAAATGGATCGATGTTAGAGGATTTGGTCAAGTCTTTGCCTTCAAAAAACGCAGAGGTGTAACCGATGAAGTTTCTGTAGGAGTCAGAGGTCCGATCTCAATACATCCTGCATTTTCAGTAGATACAATAGATGTTGAAGATCTGCAAATTACTAAAAGTGTTAATTCGGAGCCAACAGATAAGATAAAATCTTCAGATACGATGGGAATGAAACATCGGATAGATTTTGGAGTTTACGTTACAAAAGGCAGTATAAATTGTCAACTGGCAGAGAAAACCGGTTTTACAGAAGAAGATGTCGAAAAATTTCATCAAGCTTTAATCGAATTGTTTGAAAATGATGCCTCGGCTTCTCGACCTGAAGGATCGATGGTTATGGAGAAAGTCTATTGGTTTAAACATAATTGTAAGAATGGACAATATCCAAGTGTTAAAGTACATGAATCCGTGTCGTTAACGAAAAATTCAGATGTGGTAAATGCGTCTTCTATTAAAGACTATGAAATTAAAGTTGAACCATTGGATGGATTAGATGTTGAAGAATACTCATTACGATAATTTTTTACAGTTGAATGGCATTCAACATTTTATGTTTTGTCCAAGACAGTGGGCTTTGATTATGATTGAACAAGTATGGTCAGAAAATGAGGATACTACGATAGGGAATTTAGTTCACAAACTAGCAGATGATAGGTATTTGGAAGAAAGACGTAAGAATCGAATAATAACCCGTGCAGTCCCTATTCGTTCATACGAGCTAGGACTGAACGGAATAATTGATGTTTTAGAATTTTGGTCAAGTCGTACAGGTATAGAGTTAAAAAACTCAACGGGATTATGGTTTCCTAAAGTGATAGAATATAAAAAAGGCAAACCGAAGAAAAACCTTTCGGATACCCTTCAGCTTGTTGCACAAATCATGTGTTTGGAAGAGATGTATAGTCTCGAAATTAATTCCGGTGAAATATACTATAAGCAGATCAACCGACGTATTAGAGTTGAGCTTAACGAAACTTTGAGAGATGAGGTTCGAAAAACAAGCAAAAAAATGCATGAGTTATATGTACAAGGCAAAACACCGCATGCTACGGTTGGCAAAAATTGCAAACGCTGCTCAATCAAGGAGATGTGTCAGCCACGGCTTACTCATCATAAACGTTCAGTACAAAACTATATTAATAATCAGTGGGAGATCATTAATGAGAAAGCTATTGAATAGTCTATACATTACACAAGCAGATGTTAATTTGGGTCGAGATGGCAGTAACATTGTTGTTTATCAAAGCGAACAGAAAAAAGCTCAATTCCCAATCCAGTATTTTGAAAATATAATCTGCTTCAACTATACAGGTATGAGTCCAGCTGCAATGGCTTTGTGTCTTGAAAATAAAGTAAATGTTGCTTTTTTAAATCCGCAAGGCAAGGTCATGGGTAGGATTCTGGGCAGGGTAACGGGAAATGTTTTATTACGGCAAGAACAATTCAGAATTGCGGATAATAAAGAAAAATCACTTGATTATGCAAAGCTTTTTATGCACGGAAAATTATACAATTCCATCAAAGTGTTATCCCGAGGCATTAGAGACTATCCTAAAGCTGATTTTTCTGAAAAATTAATCAAAGCTAAAGAAAAAATAATAGAATCAAAAGAGAATATTGCCAAGGTGAAAAATTTAGCTGAGTTACTGGGAGTTGAAGGTGATGCTTCAAGGGCATATTTCCAAATAATAAATAATTTAATAACTCAGCAAAAAACATATTTCAACTTTTCTGGAAGAATTAAATATCCAGCTACAGATCCTACAAATGCATTGCTTTCTTTAAGTTATGGAATGGTTAGAGTATTAGTTGAAAATGCTTTAATAACGATAGGCTTAGATCCATATGTGGGATTTTTTCATCAACCTAGACCGGGACGCACTAGCCTTGCTTTAGATGTTATGGAAGAATTCAGAGCTTATATAGCGGATCGATTTGTCTTAAACCTAATAAATCGTAAACAAATAAATATTAAAGATATGTTTCGCAAAGAGAGTGGGGCATATTTACTAACAGAGAAAGGATTGAAAAAATACTTGGATATATGGAATAAGCGTATGCAAGATGAAATAACACACCCTTATCTCGAAGAAAAAATTTCGATAGGCTTAATTCCGTATACACAAGCAATGTTATTAGCTAGAACGATCAGGGGTGATTTAGATTTATACCCACCATTTATGATGAATTAGTCCTTGAGTTTTAGAAAAAGAGTTAATTGCGAACCTCTAATAAACATCCATAAACAACCCGAAATTTGGAATTGTTAAACCTTTCCTTAATTGAAACTTGACAAACATGTATTTGCATTATTCAAACATCATATTGTATTAAGAAAATTTAGTGCGCTTTATCTAAGATTATCATATGTTTTTATGTAATAATTAAATTCAGCTAATAAATAGCTGTCGCACCTTTCACAGGTGCGTGGATTGAAATGTGTGTGCAAAATAAATTTCTCTCACCGCTCCCTGTCGCACCTTTCACAGGTGCGTGGATTGAAATGTTGAGTATTCCATTGAATTGTAGATTAACCTGAAGTCGCACCTTTCACAGGTGCGTGGATTGAAATTCTGGAATATTATTTGTTTTTAGATAATCTAGAATGTCGCACCTTTCACAGGTGCGTGGATTGAAATAAAGTAAAGAAAAAGAAGGAGCAAAACA
>JAAYKK010000119.1 GCA_012522435.1 Clostridiaceae bacterium
TTCAAAACGCATAAACAAATCCCCAACTAACGCGGGATGGATTTGTTTGGTATAGACTTTTCCCGGTTCACCCTTTTCGTTCTTTAAGGTAACTTCCAGCTTATCACCATCAAGTTTAACCGTCTTGATTTGTTTATCTACCAATTGTTGTTGGACATCAGAGAGATAAACTTGATCAGGGTTGCTGACTCGAGACATAAAGTAAGATGATAACAAAATCACCGCTAATAAAACTATATAAAAAGACATCCCCGAAGGGCGGTTTCTCTTTTTACTATTCATCTATATCCTCCTGACCGGAAATTTCCAAAGTGCAAATATCCGGTAAATTTCGATATCTTCCATTATAATCAAGGCCATATCCCACAATAAATTCATCCGGGATTTGTCTGCCTATATAATCTACTTTAACTTCTGTTTTTCTACGTTCCGGTTTGTCAAAGCAAGTACAAATCTTCAGACTTGCCGGATTTCTACGTAAAAGAATATCCAATAAATGTGATAACGTTAACCCTGAGTCTATGATATCTTCGACCAAGATTACATGTCTGTTCTCTATCGTATCATCCAGATCTTTAATAATCTTCACATCACCGGAACTCTTGGTTCCTGTATAGCTGGAAACAGACATAAAATCAATTTCACAAGGTACATCAATCTCTCGCATCAAATCCGCAAGAAAAACAGTTGCACCTTTTAAGACGCAAATCAAAACTATCTCTTTACCTTGATAATCTTGAGTTATTTCTTTGCCTAAGCGTTGACAGATTTCTCTGATTTCTTCTTTCGGGATCATTACTCCGGTAATCTTCATATCTGGATCTACTTTCAAATAATTTTACGATTCTATTAATTATATCAAGAGACTATTTTGAATTCCACTTACTCAACAAAAATCAATCTTTGGCGATATCTTTTAACTATAATTCCCTCACCAAGATCCAACAATTTATTGCCATGTTCACCTTGAACAATTTTCCACAATTGCTCTGTTTGAGCAAAACTTAGTATTTTTGTCTGATTTCTAGTTTGCAACCATTGATCAATCACGAATTTAAAAATACTTTGCGGTAATCTTCTCAACTTGCCCAGAGACAATTGATTCTTATCTAGAAGGCAAGATTTGTATGCCTCTTCTCCTGCCCAGATTAAAGCTAGTTCATCTTGATTTAAGTTATTAGCTAATCTCGCTATTAACGGATTAATATTATAACCTACTATTTCATTCCAAAGTGGTAACAATTGATGTCTGATTCGATTGCGTAAGTACTGTTCAGAAGTATTAGTTTGATCTTCAACCCACTCCCAAGCTTGCATTTGAGCTAAATTCATAATCTGTGCTTTAGAAGTATCTAATAAAGGCCTGATATAAAAATTTTCTGAGGCCTTTAAGGTGCTAAGACCGGATAAACCTGTTCCTCTGCCGATGTTTAAGACTACTGACTCAGCAAGATCATCCTGATGATGTCCCAATGCAACTTTGATTTTAGAATCTAAATAATCAGGTTTAGATCGATAGTCAGCAATTAACTCGGAGAAAAACTGTTGTCTTGCATAACGGCCCGCTTCTTCTTCACCGCTTTTTCTTTGTTTGGCTAGACCGGGTATATCAACATTTTTGCTAATGAGAGGAATACTATATTTTTGACAAAGTTGCTCGACAAAAGCCTGATCTTGATCTGCTTCTTTTCTAATCTGATGATTTAAATGTGCAGCAATTAAATCAAATTCTACAAATTTTCGTTGCTGCAGCCATAACAAAAAATAAAATAGAAAAACAGAATCTATACCACCTGATAATCCGATAATAACCAAATCTGAATCTTGGATTAGATTATTATCCTGACAAAAATTCTTGATCTTAATAAATTTGCCTGAGAATTCTTCAATCATTATTTATATTGCTGTGAATGATCCTGAACCACCAAGCGGGGCTTCAGGTAAAGGAATGTTTTCAGGTTCAAAGAACATTGTAAACTCTGCTCTCCACCCTAAATGAATTGTTTTGGTTTCACCGTGTCTGTTTTTTGCCACGATTAATTCGGCAGCTTCAACATCTTTTTTTAACTCATCATGATTGTAATAATCATCACGGTAAAGAAACATAACTACATCGGCATCTTGCTCTATCGCACCTGAATCTCTTAAATCAGATAAAACAGGTCTCTTATCGGTCCTGCTTTCACACGCTCTTGATAATTGTGAAATTGCAATAACCGGTACATCAAGCTCCCTGGCCATTATTTTTAGTTGACGAGAAATATCGGAAATCTCCTGTTGACGATTGTCATTACGTGTCCGATCACCGGACATTAATTGGAGATAATCTACTACAACCAGACCTAATTTTTGTTCAAGTTTTAATTGACGTGCTTTGGCAAGCATTTCAATTGCAGAAATTCCTGACCTGTCATCTATATAAATTGGAGCTTCATAAAGTGTAGTAAAATTTTCCGCAATTTTATCCCAATCTTCTTTGGTCAATTTTGCTGAACCAATTCTACGGGAATCAATAGAGAGATGAGAAGAAAGAAATCTATTTGATAATTCTTCTTTCGACATTTCTAAACTGAAAATTGCAGTAGGCACTTGATATATCATTGCTGCTTTATGAGCAATATTGAGTGCCAAGGCTGTTTTCCCCATACCGGGTCTTGCCGCAACGATCAAGAGACTTCCTTTTTTTAAGCCGCCTAATGTATCGTCAATTGAAGGAAAGCCTGAGTGAACTGTATCTTCACGACCACCTTTAGCATATGCTTCTAGATAATTTAGGCGTTCAGCTAAAACGGGGCCTAATTGAGCAAAACCGCGTTGATCTTGATCTTCGCGTATCTCGTAAAGTCTCTTGGCCACTAAATCGATAATTTCATCAACTTGCTCACTATCTCCATAGCAAGTAGCAATTACATCATTTAAGCTTAAGATCATCTGGCGTAACTTTGATTTTTCTAAAACAATATCTGCATAATAACTATAGTTACGCAATAAGGGAGTTGCTTCGGCTAGCGAAGTCAAATATTCCAAACCGCCCGCTTCGGTTAATTGACCTTTAAGAGACAAATGTTCAGACAAAGTAACCAGATCAATCGGTTTGTGATCGTTATAAAGAATCAGAATCGTTTCAAAAATCAATTGATTGTTCGGAAAATAAAAATCCTCAGCATCCAGAGTATTAATTAAATCCGGAATACACTCAGCAGAAATCATGGCACTACCAAGAACCGCTTGTTCAGCTTGTTCATTATGCGGTGGAGTGCGATCTAATATTTTTCGCCTGATCTCATCAGGAATAATATTTCTTCTTGCCATATATTCCGGTTTAATCTAATAAATTATGATTGATTATTCTGTTTCAATCTCTTCTTCTGTTGCTTCAACCACTGCAGCTTCAATTTGTTCTGCTACATCTTGAGCCTCTGCCGCTTCTTGAGCTGCTGCTTCTTCTGCTTCAGCTTTAGCTTGTTCTGCCATTTTAGCTTCTTGCAAAACTTTTTGTTTTTCAGGATCTTCATCTTCAACATGAATGGTAAAGTCTACATCGATCTCAGGATGTAATTTAATGTTTCCTGTGTAAGTCCCGATTTCTTTGATATTGTCGCTTAAAGATAAATCTCTACGGTCTACAACATAACCTCTTTCAGCTAAAACTTCGGACAAATCAATCGTGGTAACCGATCCGAATAAGCGACCGGCTTCTCCGGTTCTGACTTTAATTGTAAATTCTTCACCTTTGATTTTTTCAGCTTTTTCTTGAGCATCTGCCAAATTACGAGCACGCTTTGCTTCAAAGGCTTTTTGCTGAGTTTTTAAAGTATTTAAATTTTCTTTGGTGGTTCGAACCGCCAAATTTTGACGTAATAAATAATTGTTGGCATAGCCGCGTTTTACTTCTACAATTTCACCGGCTTGCCCCAAGTTATTTATATCTTCAAGTAATATAACTTTCATCTACTAATCCTCCAGATTAATAATTCGCATGAAGGCTGACTCACGCGAATCAGCCTGCTTGTTAAATGAGATAAAATTATTCTCCTGTATAGGAAAGTAATGCCATTTGACGAGCACGCTTGACTGCAGTTGCTATTTCTCTTTGATGTTTAGCACAAGTACCGGACATCCGACGCGGTAAAATCTTCCCGCTCTCGCTTACATAGCGTTGTATTGTATTCACATCTTTATAATCAATATGCTCAATATGCTCTGCACAAAAATGACAAACTTTTCTACGACCACGGCGAGGACGGAAATTTCTACGACCGCCTCTTCTATTTTCTGTCATTAGTTAAACTCCTTCTACTAAATAAGATATAGTTAAATTAAAGATCAAAAGGTAGCGATGTATCATCAACTTCAGGCATAAATCCTTCGCCTTCCGGAATGCTTGTTGCTCCGGAACCGGACGATTCTTGTCTGGTCGAAGCAGAACTTGTACCGGTTGAATATCCCGTGCTGCCATAATTATCATCTGATTGTCTTTTTGAATCAGCAAAATAAATTTCGTCAGCTATTACTTCGGTGATGTAACGTCTTTCACCTTTTTCATCTTCCCAGCTTCGAGGTTGGATTGAACCGACTAATGCCATACGAGATCCTTTGCTAAAGTATCTTGCGGCAAATTCAGCAGTCTGTCTCCAAGCTACAATGGGAATAAAGTCTGTTTCTCTTTCTCCGTGTTGATTCTTAAAACGACGATCAATCGCCAATGTAAATGAACAAACAGATACATTATTTTGTGTAGTTCTTAATTCGGGATCCTTGGTTAATCTTCCCATCAATATCGCTTTATTCATAATTTCGACCTTTCTTTTCTGTTGCTTTGATTTACTCTTCTACCGCTGTTACCAGATAACGTAATACATTATCGGTGATTCTCAAGACACGGTTAATTTCATTTGGAAAATCAGGTTCTGAATTGAAATTAATTAAAACGTAATAACCTTCTGTCTCATCTTCAATTTCGTATGCGAGACGTCTACGTCCCCATACATCAACTTCCAGATTTTCTCCTTGTCCGGCAACCAGATCTTGAATTCTTTGACTTAAAGACTCCAATGCATCTTCGCCTATCGAAGGATTCAATACATAAAGTAATTCGTATTGTTTTGACACCTTGTTCACCTCCTCTCGGTCATTTGGCTCTATAATTTGAATAGAGCGAGGAATGCACTTACCAGTGCACGATCCATCAGGATCGGTCTGTAAATATATAAAATAAATTTAGACTAAATCAATTTATCACAATTGAGATTGTTCCGTCAATTTTTGAATAACTTTAGGCATAGCATTAACAAGTTTTTCTGCCGCATCTCGATATATATCTATATCTCTGCCAAAAGGATCAGTGATATCTCCCTCTTCATCAATAAATTCATATAAAGTAAACACTTTATCAGCGGTTTTAGGGTAATAAATATGAAGCAAATCTCTTTGTGTGGTGGTCATGGTTAAAACTATGTAAGCATCTTTAATCATTTTTTCATCTAGTTGCCTGGAACGGTGATCTTCCAAATTGATCCCCAATTCGGTCAAAACATCTTTTGCTTCAGGGCTGACCGGTAAACCTGATTCGGTTGCCATTCCTGCTGAAACTGCAAAGAGATCTAATTGTTTAGCTTGTTCCGCAAAATGATTAAAAATCGCTGCAGCCATAGGACTGCGACAGGTATTGCCCGTACATACAAATAAAATATGTTTATGTTTTTTCTTTTCAATATCCATAAAAACTCCGTCTAAGAGGATTATATATTATATGACGCCGCTTTTGATAAACGATTCATATATGCTATTCCTACACCCAGATTGGGTTCCGCTGAACATATAATCAAGTCTACTTTTTGTTGATCGAACACTCTAAATTGATTATATAATTCACGAGCAGCGTTATCGGCTCCTTGATCATTGTTGTATGATTCTATCTGAAAGTGAAGCTTGTAACAAGTAGAAGCATTTAAACTTTTTGTTAATTTTTCTAAATCAAATGAGTTCACTAAATCCTCTGCCAAAAACAAACCTATCCTCAGATCTTTTTGATCAGAGTCATAGTTTTTCACGAAGTCTCTAATCCCATGTTTCAAATTCCCTATCCTTTTTTCAAGATTACTTTCCTCTTGCAAAATTACTACCGGAGCCATTGGGGAATAATGTCGATATTTTTGCCCCGGAGCTTTTGGATGTTTTAAGTTTTGATCTAATCTCTCAGGTTCAATAACTTCTATTCCCGCACGTTGTTTTATATCTTTTGCGGTAATGATTCCGGGTCTTAAGATGACCGGTTGATCTACACTTAAATCAAGAATCGTTGATTCCAAACCGTATGTACAGGTACCACCATCAAGAATATAGGGGATTTTTCCCTGCAAATCCTGATAAACATGCCAAGCTTTGGTAGGAGAAGGTTTGCCTGATAAATTGGCTGAAGGCGCAACTACAGGAACCTCTGCTAAGCTAAGCAAAGTTCTTGCCACATCATTATTCGGAAAACGAATTGCTACTGTATCAAGTCCTGCACTAACCTGAGCCGGAATCTTGTCTGTTTTTTCTAAAATGATCGTTAAAGGTCCCGGAGCAAATTCATTTAAAATCAAATATGTTATTTGAGGAATATTCTTTGCTACTTCACTCAATTGAGCAGGATTATGTAAATGAACAATTAGAGGATTGTCTTGTGGTCTTCCTTTTACCTCAAAAATTTTTTGTACAGCATGCGCAAGAAAAGCATTTGCCCCGAGTCCATAAACTGTTTCTGTTGGAAAAGCAACTAATTCTCCAGACTTCAATGCTTGCGCGGCTTTAATGATTTGCTCGGGAGCAAAATATTTGTTCAACTCAATAATTTCTGTATCAATCATTTAACAATTTTTTCTCATAAAGAATCAGAGATTGCTTTTTCATGAGCTGCAGCCTGTAAGCCCGTGATAAAAGGTTCCAGATCGCCAGCCAAGACACTCTCTAATTGATATACGGTCAAGTTTATTCGGTGATCGCTAACTCTACCTTGTGGGAAATTATAAGTTCTAATTCTCTCACTACGATCCCCTGTTCCAACCTGATGCTTACGATCACTGGCTATTGCTTGATCTTGCTTAGCCTGCTCCATTTCATATAATCTTGCTCGCAAAACCTGCATCGCTTTTTCTCTGTTTTTGTGCTGTGAACGTTGATCCTGACATGTAACCACTACACCGGACGGCTTATGAGTAATCCTAATTGCAGAACTGGTTTTATTAACATGCTGCCCTCCGGCTCCGGATGCTCGATAAGTATCGATTTGCAAATCTCCTGCATCAATAGCCACATCAACATCTTCAGCTTCAGGTAATACTGCTACTGTAACAGTTGAAGTATGAATTCTACCGCCCGCCTCAGTTTCAGGAACCCTTTGTACACGATGTACTCCACTTTCGTATTTAAGCTTGGAATATGCACCACGCCCCACTATTTCAAAGATAACCTCTTTAAAGCCTCCGATTTCATTCTCCGAAGCATCAATCAAATCAAAAGTCCAGCCTTCAGTTTCTGCAAATGAGGTATACATTCTAAACAGATCTCCGGCAAATAAAGCAGCTTCGTCACCACCGGCACCGGCCCTAATTTCAACAATAACATTCTTATTATCATTGGGATCTTTTGGAATCATCAATTCCTTGATTGCTGAATCCAGCTGTTCTGCTTCCAGCTCTAATTCAGCAATTTCCTCACGAATTAAGTCTCGAAATTCTTGATCTTCGGTCTCGTAGAGCATATCTTTATTCTCCGCCAATTCGGATTGAACTTGAGTTAATCTTTTAATGTTTTTGACCAAAGGCTCAAGTTCATTAAATTCCTTCAAGAGTTCCAAATATCTGTTATGATCATTTAGAACTACGGGATCACCGAGCATCATACTTAGTTCATCATAACGTTTGACGGAAATTTCTAAATTTTGATTCATTAGACTACCTCTAATCACATTTACCTTATCTTATTAATACAAATCCTAAAACTCGGTCATGGCCTTGCCAATCATTCAATTCAATACGCTCTTTTATGACAAGATCTGTTTCTTCAAATATTTTAATAATTGCTTTTCTTTGTCCTGCACCGTGCTCCATCAATAATACAGTGCTTTGTTTCTTCTGTAAAAAAGGTCTGATCTCTTCAGCTATCCTAAAGTAGAAATCCAGTCCTTCTACACCGCCATCCAACGCAAGATGCGGCTCATATCCGGCTACTTCAGGTGCTAATCCCGTTATATCACCGCTTTTTATATAAGGTGGATTAGCAACTATTAAGTCGAAAAATTGAGGATTTTCAAAATCTCGGTTAGGAAACAGGTCCGATTTTAAGATCATTATTTTAGAATTATGCGAACAATGCTTTTTTACATTGACCTTGCAAGTGTCTAAAGCTTGATCAGAAATGTCTGTCATAGTTAATTCTATAGCCATTTGTTTTTCTAATTCCAGTAAAACAGTTAAACCCAGACAACCTGAGCCTGTGCAAAGATCTAAAATATTACACTTGCCCTCAAATCGTTCCTGTATGTTTTCTTTAATAAAATCGACAATTAATTCTGTCTCCGGTCTTGGAATAAGGCAATTTTTGATATAAAACTCTCGTCCGTAAAATTCTTTTACGTTAGTTAAATAAGCATAAGGAGTTCTATTTTTTCTTGCTCTAAGATATTTTTGAAAACTATTAACTTGAGCTTGATTTAATGTTTTATCCGGAGCCACAAGTTGCTCTTTAATCTCAATCCCGTTTGCAGCTTCCATCAATAACCGCACTTCACGCAATGGTTGATCAATACCATATTCTGCTAATTCTTGAGCAGATCTGCGGATTAGTTCATCCAAGGTTTGCGTGGTCACCATTCATCACTGCCCTCTTGATCAGGAATTACCGCCTCCATGGCAACAATCGCCACTTCAAGCATTGAATTATCCGGTTCAGCAGTGGTTAGCTTCTGCATAGCCATGCCCGGTTTACTGATAGCCCTAGTCAAAAAATTATCATGGCGCCCAACTACACGTATCAATTCGTAAGTTAAAGAAGCAATTATCGGTAGCAGAAACAATCTAACTATCAGATTGATCAATCTGCTTCTCCAACCAATAAAAGCTAAAATAATAATACTGACAATCATTATTAAGAACATAAAAGATGTACCGCATCTGGGATGTAGTCGACTGAAACCTCTGATGTTCTCTACGGTGAGAGGCATTCTTGCTTCATAACAGGCAATCGTTTTGTGTTCTGCTCCATGATATTGCCAAACACGTTTGATATCTTTCATTTTCGAAACCAGCCAGAGATACAGAATAAAAATTCCGACCCTGATCAGACCCTCAAGTAATGTTAAACCCAAACTAATCCATCTATTTGCACTAAGATCTATTCTCAACAATAATTTCAAGCCATCAACCATCAAACCCGGGAGCAACATAAAGATTAAAACTGAAAAGAGAATACTGACAATAGCAGAAAGATATAAACCGAACTCAGAAGTTTTCTTGTTCATTTCTTTGGCACTTGTCTCTGTTTTAGCTGTTTCTTGTTCATCATCTTCCGGTTCTGCAATATCTGCAGAACGCATTAATGCTTTCGTACCTAAAACTAATTGTTTAAAAACTCGAACCGGACCACGCAGAAAAGGAATTGTTTCAGCTTTGGAAACCACACCGGTTTCCAAAAATTCCAATTCAATTTCTCCTTCAGGATTTCTAACAGCCATAGCTCTTTTTTCCGGACCGATCATCATCAGACCTTCAATTAAAGCTTGACCACCGATGGTGGTTCTGCGCAATGTCTGATTGTTACTTTGTTCACTCATTTTTTTACCCAATATTTTTGTTTATTTTCTCTTTAGGAGTAATATAAATAATAAAAAAGGAGTTTGTACAAATCTAGTCAAACTCCTCAAATTAAATTTTAAAATTTCTAAAATCCTAATCGGATTTTGACACACGACCCATTCGACGATTAAATTTATCTACACGACCGCCACTATCAACCAGCTTTTGACGTCCGGTATAAAACGGATGACATTTCGAACAAATATCTACTGTTATACTGTCAAGTATTGAACCTGTTTCAAATGATTCACCACATGCACAGCGCACTACACATTTACCGTATTTAGGATGGATTCCTTCTTTCATTCTTTTCACCTCACATGCCATATCGCCCGTAAGCTTTGATCTTCTCTCACGAATGCGATACGAGTTTATCAAGCTAATTATAATAAATTAGCTTATGTATGATATACCCTTTGAAAACAAAAGTCAATTTAATCATATTTAAA
>JAAYKK010000018.1 GCA_012522435.1 Clostridiaceae bacterium
AAATTTGCTACCTACCACACTCCCTAACTCCCTAAAACCTAACGTCTTAAAATTCTCTGATGCACTTCTCGGCGTAGATCATCTCGTAATTCCTGATCCGGAATTTGATCAAAGGTCGGTGTCATTCTTGATTCAACGATTAAACCTTCTGATTCTTTACGACTTAGACCACGACTCATCAGATAAAATAATTGTTCATCATCGATCTGACCTGCACTTGCAGCGTGGTTTCCCACAATATCATCCTCATTAGCCAACAATAAAGGAACCGCTATTGAACGAACCGTATCGTCAAGTAAAATTGCGAACTCTTCTTCATTACCGTCCGAGCCGCTACAACCTTCTACAAAATCGATCGTTCCTCTAAAACTCTTCACAGCATGATCCATCAAAGCCCCATTAACTTGAATATCTGAAATACACTCTTCACCAATGTGACGTACATGATAGAACAAATCCAGACGATCATTGCCACTGCCCAAATAAGCAGTTTTAACATGGCTCTCAGCACCGAAGCCTTCCATATCCACCATATAGTGAAACACGGTATTGCCTGCACCAAGTTCAACCGTTGCCAAATTTAATCTGGCTCCATCTCCGACTCTGGCTACTACAGAAACATTAGAAACTGATTTTTCATTTAAGCGCTGAATCAAAACTAAAGTCATTTCAGCATCGTTTTCCACATCGATCAGTACTGTAGAGTTTCTCTCTACTCTAGTTTCATCTTCACTAAAATTGTACAGAACTACTGTACCGTTTTGTAAAGGCGGCACGACAATTTGATTTTGATCAACCAAAAGAGGATTTTCTTTTGACTGAGGCAACTTGAGCTCAATCGGCTTATTGTCAGAAATTTCCCAATGGTTAGCCAGATTGCATTGCTCATTATTCATGCGTACAACTTCTTCAGAAATTCCATGATCTAAATCATAAAATACCTGTTTCATTCGCTCGTCAATTTTACCTACTCCGTCCAGAGCGGTATAAGGAATTATATCTTTATTTTTTAATTTAATTTCTACATCATTGACGTCCATCCAACGCCAAGTTAATGCGGGTAAAGTATTACCTCTAATCATTTTATCACTCATTATCCGATCGCCCCCTTCAATTCGAGATTGATCAATTCATTCATTTCAACTGCATATTCCAAAGGTAACTCTTTAGCAACCGGTTCTGCAAAACCACGTACGATCATGGCCTTTGCTTCTTCTTCCGAAAGACCTCTACTCATCAAGTAGAAAATTGCCTGATCATCAATTCGCCCGATTTTTGCTTCATGCCCGAAATCAACATCATCGTTTTTCAAAATGATGGTCGGAATTGTATCACCACGGCTATGTGAGTCAAGCATGAGTGATTGACAATCAGTATTCGACTTACAACCATAAGCACCCTCATCAACTTGAACCAAGCTACGGTAAACAGCTTGTCCTCCACCTTTAGAAATAGATTTCGTTTCAACCGTGGAATAGGTATTCGGAGCTTTATGCACGACTTGCGCTCCGGTATCCAGAGTTTGGCCGGCACCGGCAAAACTGATTCCGGTAAATTCGCTACGCGCTCCTTCACCGACTAATATGCTAGCCGGATAAAGCATAGAAACTCTTGAACCGAATGAACCGGAGATCCATTCGATCACTCCGTTTTTATCAACGATCGCTCGTTTTGAGTTCAGGTTATACATATTGCGTGACCAGTTCTCAATCGTTGAATAACGCAATTTAGCATCTTCTTTAACAAAAAGTTCAACACCGCCGGCATGCAGATTAATTGTATTGTATCTGGGTGCGGAACAACCTTCGATAAAGTGTAAGCTGGCACCTTTTTCTACAATAATTAATGTATGTTCGAATTGACCTGCTCCGGGAGCATTCATTCTGAAATAACTTTGCAGAGGAATATCTACCTCAACACCTTCCGG
>JAAYKK010000120.1 GCA_012522435.1 Clostridiaceae bacterium
GCGTTCAATAATTATGATCTTAATGAATACAATTAAATAATCAGTCTAGATTTGAATTTCAGCATATTATTATAATGATATATAATATAGTAAGCTTGATAGTCTTAACGCTTCAGCATTTATGTTAATAAAACTTTCTAATTATTTAACATACCCTGTTATGTAAAATCATTGATTAAGTTTTTTGTAATTGTTACTTAATGCCGCACCGATTGCAGTTGAGAATCTTGCATTATCGGGTAAAATTACATTCACGTCATAAAGCTCTGCAAACTGTTGTAACGATCTTTGGCCTTGTGCTATATGGACAACCGAACCGACAAAAACAATATCTTTTACATTATGATTTCTTGCACATAAAACTGCCATAGTTCCAATAGATTGAAAAACCATATTTACTACACCTGCAGCCAAATCTTTAGCTTGCGCATTATCATTTACGTTGCCGAAATTTGAGGCAGTTGCATTGCCACTTAAACCGGGCACAGTTTTGGAAATATCTTTGACCAATAAGTCTACATGACTTAATTCACCTTGATCAGCCAGATTTGAAATAAGCTCAAAATCTCTAAAATGAAACATTCTGTTGGATAAACCTAGAATTGATCCGCCACCTACTCCACTACCGATAATATGTTCAGTTTTTTCTTGATTACTATAGACAAATGAAGTTCCTGTGCCGATACTTACTACGATAGCTTCTTCCATTTGAGAAATATATAAACCACCTAAACCTACGGCTTCAAATTCACTTGAAATAACAGTTTCAATTTCCAGAAAATTCTGTGTCATATATGAAGAACCTACTCCGGTCATCCGGATTTGTTTAATATCTTCCAATTTCAAGTTATTAATATTCAGAAATTTCCCTATTGCACCATATGCTGCCGCAACGGGATCGCTTGCTCGTACATAAGTAACGTCCAAGAGCTCATTACCTTGAAATCCTACTACTTTAGTTGTACTGCCGCCTATATCTAATCCGATAATGATTTCCATTGTATAATCCTACTTTCAAAAAAGAAAACAAAAAAAGACTCAATGAGTCTTTTTAATTATAACAGAATTATCCGAACGATAATTAAACATTCATAAATCTAAAATTATCTGGCTTGTACGGCAGCGCGCCTTACATATTCTTCAACTGCGTTTGATGTATCTCGAACATTTGTTGAACTCGTAATACTTGTTGAGCCGGGTGCTACAACAAAAATCAGAGCAGAAATCGGCATAACATTGCCTCTTAATGCATAGGCAGCTCCGGTTATGAAATCAATTACCCTTTGTGCAATTTTAGGATCAATTTTTTCTATGTTACAAATAACTGTTTTACCGGATCTGACATCATCGCAAACTTGTTGAGCAGTTTCAATATTTGCCGGTTCCATAATAACAATTTGTTGTTGATAAGTTTTCTGATTTAAGTCGACCACACGGCCACTCGATCTTTTGCGCTCAGGTTGCAAATCAACCGCGGGTTCATTGTAGGCATAATCATCTTGTGAGACGTTCAAATCATCATATTCTGAATCCATCTCATCATAATAATCATCAAAATCATTATACTCTTCATAATCGTCATTTGATCCGCCAAATAGTTTTTCGAAAAAACCTGCCATAGTTCGCCTCCAAAATTAGGTTATCGAGCCTATTATAAAAACTGCTTTACTTTAGAGCAAGTAAATATTATAAGAGTAACTCCTTTGTAATATTGATGAAATCTTGACGGAGATTTCTATCTATAATTTCTTTCACCAAAGATTCTGGTACCTATTCTAATCAAGGTTGCCCCCTGAGCTATAGCATAAGGATAGTCATTGCTCATTCCCATTGAAAGCTGATTAAACTCTGCACCAACCGTTGGTTTATGCTTATTTAATAATTCTCTAGTTTTAGCAAAAATCACTTCTGTTTTAGAAGCATCTTGATAATGAGGCGCCATTGTCATCAAACCCCGCAATTTAATATTATCTAAGCGCAGACTCAGATCAATTGCCGATTCGATATCTTGAATCGAGAATCCGTGTTTTGTCTCCTCTTGCGCAATGTTCATTTGCAATAAAAACTCAGTTGTAACCGAGTATCTTTTTGAAACTCGGGCAATTTGTTTAATTAATCTTTCAGAGTCCACGGAATGAATTAGCTTAACTTGAGCTACAACATCTTTAACCTTGTTTCTTTGTAAAGTGCCAATCAGATGCCAATTAAATTGATGATCCTTTTTTAATCCTTCCGGCAAGCCGTAAAACTCAAATTGTTTTTGCTCAAATTCCTGAACACGATTTTCACCAAACTCGGTTGCTCCAACTTCATTAGCCAGCAATACGTCAGTTAAGGGATAATTCTTACTGACACAAATCAGTTCAATTTCTTTAGGATCGCGATTTGCTTTGATTGCATACTCTTCTATCTCATGCAGAAGTTCTTTTAAATTTTCCGCAATTTCATTCTTACGTGTATTAGACAAATTAAACCACCTTTATCTTAAGGTAAACCGGTTGCAGAGTCGCCCACAGTTACATCTTGAGGATTCAGAACGATCATTGTCGAAATGTCGATCGGATATTCCGCTTGTTCCAGTGATTCAATCAAAGCGTAATCTTCATTATGTTCAACAATTTTGACTGATGTTTTTTGAATATATCCTTTATGCTCGATCATAATCTCAGACTCAACATTACCAGATTTATAGCCGATCAGGGCACTCAACGGGACCCGCAAACCGGACTGTTTGTTTAGTTCTACATTTAAATCAGTAATTCTACGATCAGAAAGTTTCTCTAAAGATGTATTGCAACGCACAATTATCAGTGTACCTTCTTCAGTTTCCTCGGACCTGGTCACTAATCCATCATGCAGACGAATACCATCTTTGGTAACCGCATCAACTTTAGAAGAAACTTGAACGTCAGTGCTCTTGCCCGCAGGAATAAAGAATGCAAAATACTGCTCTATAGAATTTGTCAGGCAATATAATGGTTGATCTTTTATCGCAGTATCGATAGGTTCCAGTCTACCTTGGGGTGCAGATGCCAGATATTCTGTTAATTGTTCTGCTGTCAGGTTATCCAAATTAGTAGGATTTAATCGATCTTCAAGTCCATCATATGTCCTAATAAATATTCCGGACTGTGAACTCTGAATAACATTGCTTTTTGATCCTAATTGATCTTCTAATTCATGATAATGGTTCAACAATTCGTCAAGACGAGGATCATTAAAATTATAATCTCTTAAGCGTTCATTTCTCAAATCGAGCACAGAATTCAAAGCCGCTTCGTCCGTGGCAAGGTTTGAAAATTCTTTGTTCAAAAGCTCAGAATAAACATTACTAATAATGTCACGTGTCTGATTTGAAGTATCTGAATCTATTTGTTTAGCCCCTGCATTATTGTTGTTTTCTATCAATTCATATTGATAAGTTATAATTTCATTTTCTACATTTTGTAATTGTCGGAGTTCTTCTACTTGATCATCCGGAATGACATAAGCCAGTTTTTCGTTCTTAGCAACTCTTGAACCGTCGGCAAACAAACTACGTACGGTTCCATTCGTAGGTGATCTAAAAACAGTTTCATCTCGAATTATCAAAGCCTTTACTTGATAATTGTTAGAAATGCTTTTTTCTGTCAAAAACATGAATTGCGGCGATGGTTTATGGTGGTTTAATATACGCATAATCATCAGCATAGTAGCAATCACTATAATCAATACGATGATAACTAATCCTATTATACGTCCGCGCTTTTTACGTTGTTGTATCTTGCGATAACGTTCAACGTCATTACTATGTATCCTTGCACTCATTTGCTATGCCTCTTGCCAAATCTTATCTAATGCCAGCATACAGGCTAAACGACCATATTCAAAGTTTAAACCACCTTGAAGAAATGCCGCATAAGGAGATCTTAAAGGACCGTCAGCTGATAATTCAATTGACGAACCTTGGGTAAAGGATCCCGATGCCATAATTATATCACAATCATATCCCGGCATAGGTGCCGGTACAGGAGCATACTTGTTATCAATAGGAGCTGCGGCTTGCACAGCTTCGCAAAATGAAATTAATTTGTTTCGATCATTAAAGATAATTGTTTGCACAATATCTCCTCGCTGATCATCAGGCAACGGTTCTACCTTATAACCCTGATTCTTAAATAATGCAGAAGCATGAATGGCAACTTTTAATGCATTAGCTACTATTAGTGGAGCAAAATAGATACCTTGGGCTATAGATCGTGACATGCCCAAGCTTGGACCGATCTCCGAACCGACACCGGGAGCATTGAATTGTTCAGCACACAACTCTACTAAGTCTGATCTACCTGCAATATAACCGCCACTAGGAGCAATTCCTCCACCGGGATTTTTAATTAAGGATCCAGCAATCAGATCAGCACCATGTGCTGTTGGTTCAGACTTTTCAACAAACTCTCCATAACAATTATCAACCAAAATTAGAGTTTGCGGACTATATCGTTTAACAATTTGAGAAATTTTAAAAATATCCTGATTTAAGAGAGCAGGTCTTAGAGTATAACCACGTGAACGTTGAACATAGACAGCTTTATAAAAAACATCGGGTTCAGCCATCTTTTCTTCTAAACTAACATAGTCGATCGTTCCTTCAGAGGTTAATTCAAGTTGATCATAGTCTATTAAGTAATCTTTTAAACTGGTATGATCAGCGGTCTGATCAATACCTAATGTCGTGTGTAAAGTATCATAAACGTCACCGCTAACTATTAGAAACTTGTCATACGGACGCAAAATAGCCTTCAGCATAACAGATAAGATCTGAGTTCCGGAACTGAATTGTATTCTGACTAGAGCTTTTTCCGCAGCAAAAAGATCAGCAAAGATTATTTCAATCGTTTCTCTAGCTGGATCATCATATCCATATCCGGTACTGAACTGAAAGTCAGAAGCACTAAGTCCTGCCTGCTGAAATGCTTTTATTACGCTTAATTGATTATGTTCACGTAATTTCTCAATTTGACTGAGCATTTCTTTATATTCTTGTAATGCTTCTTCAGAGGCTTGGTAGGACTCTCGAGAAACACCAAAGGAATTATAAAACTCAAAGCTCAAAATTTATCCTCCATTGCTATAATAGCTGACCGATAATAAAAAAACCTGCATAGCCTATTGCAGACTCGCAGGTATATTTGGTGCGACCAGAGGGAATCGAACCCTCACGGTCTCCCACACGCCCCTCAAGCGTGCGCGTCTGCCAGTTCCGCCATGGTCGCATCTTTAGACGGTCTACACATTATATTAGTCGAATAGTTAATTTGTCAAATGTTGTAATTATTCCTGAAACAACTAAAATTTATCACCATTTTCTAGATAATTAAATTAGGGTAGAAAAATTTCTACCCTAAATCTTATTAATTGTCTACATTAACAATATCTGTTTACTGCACTTCTGATAATATTACTTCATATAGCTCGATGTATCGTTTCGCTGATCTCTCCCATGAGAAGTCGGAACTCATCGCTTGTCTAATCAATTGATTCCATGAATCCGGATAATCATGATAGACTTCTAAAGCATCTTTGATTGCAAACAAAAACTCATGTGCATTAATGTTGCTAAATGAGAATCCGGTTCCACTGCCATCAAATTTATTGTATGGAACAACCGTGTCTTTCAGACCACCAGTTTCTCTGACTACTGGCAAAGAGCCATAACGCATAGCAATCATTTGCCCAAGACCGCAAGGTTCAAACATTGAGGGCATTAAGAAAAGATCCGCAGAAGCATAAATTCTTCTTGCTAACTCTTCATCAAACATGATCATTGAGCGAACTTTATCCGGATGATACCATTCCAGATCATGGAAAGCATTTTCATAGAATTCATCACCGGTACCCAAGATGACTAATTGTATATCTTGAGAAATTAATTCATCTGCAATATGTAATAATAAATCCAAACCTTTTTGAGAAGTTAAGCGAGTGATCATCGCTAGCAACGGTACATCTTCCCTTTGTTCTAGGCCGATTTCTTCTTGTAAAGCCAGTTTGTTAGCTTTCTTACCTGTTTGAAATGTTCTCACAGAATAGTTTTTTGCCAAAGTCTGATCAGTTTCAGGATTATAACTATCAACATCAATCCCGTTTAATACTCCGACTACTTTCCAGGATTGAGCGCTAAGTAAATCATTTAAACCTTCCCCGTAATAATCTTGTTTGATCTCTTCCGCATAGGTCGGAGAAACGGTTGTAACGCGATTACTATATAAGATCCCCGCTTTCATGAAATTAGGTACTCCATCTTTCATCACGCCGTCATCAGACATGTAGCGATCTTGTAACTCCATTAAATCCTGAATTCTTTCTTTACCGTGAATTCCTTGGAATTTAAGATTATGGATCGTATAAATGCACTGAACATTTGTATGATAGCCGTGAGCTTTATAATGAGCTTCTAACAAAACAGGAATCATACCACTTTGCCAATCATTCAGATGTAAAATATCAGGTTCGAATTGCATTGGATCACCCAAAGCTTCAAGCACTGCTCGTTGAAAGAAGCTAAATCTTTCGATATCAAAAGCATAATCCAAATATAATGAGTCATGCCCAAAATAATATTCATTATCAATAAAATAAACCGGAACGCCGTCAATCTCCATTGAGAAGAGTCCACTATACATGGTTCGCCAACCCAGTTTATTCATAGACCAGCGCATAAATTTGAGTTGATCACCATAACGATCTTTGATTTGTTTATATAATGGCATAACTACTCTAGCATCTTGGCCTTCTTCCCTGACCGCTTTTGGCAATGCACCAATAACATCACCTAAGCCACCTGATTTTGCCAAGGGAACCATTTCGGATGAAACAAATAATATCTTCACACGATCACTCCTTTACCTATTACTACCGGATAATCCGGCGAACCTTGTAATCTCACACCGGATCTGATTACAGTATCCTTATCTATAATGACATTACTCAGCTCCGCTCCTTCCATAATTACTGTATCTTGTAAGATTATACAGTTGGAAATTTTGCTGTATCTGCCAACATTTACACCACGGAAAACTACACTGTTTTCTACAGAACCTATAATATCACATCCATCTGAAATCAAACTGTTTGAAACTTGATTATCTTTTAAATAGCGTGCCGGAGACTCATTTTTGACTTTTGTAAAAATCTTATTCTCACCTTTAAATATTTTTTGCAGCACTCCCTTTTCCAACAAACGCATTGAAGCTGAAAAATATGTTGCTAATGAATTAATTCTGAAAGTCAAATCATTATTCTCATAACCGTGAATGGTCAACTCTTGATATTTTTCCAAAATAAACTCTGTGTTAAACAAGGTTTCACCACGGGCTATAGCTTGATCTAACATTTCCATCAAAAGAGTTCTTTCCAGAACCACGATGCCCAAAGATGAACAATCTGATTCGGGATCTGTCGGATCTATCATGAGATCTACCACTTTATTATCTTCAAAAGATAATGAAATATTTGGCGATCCCAATCTATTGGAGTCATGATTGTACATAACTGTAACATCTACTCCACTATTTTTATGGTCTGCTACAAAATCTGTAAAACTCATGTTTGAAATAATATTGCTTTCCGCCACAACAACATAAGTATGAACAGAGTGTTTTAGAAAATCATGTAATCCGGTAATATCTTGAGGATTTGGAGAGCGGAAAAATTCTGATTGCATATAAGGAGGAATAATCCGCAACCCTTGTTGCAAACGGTCTAAATCCCAATGTGAACCCGTACCTAAATGATCCATCAGTGAGCTATACTTAGTTTCTGCAAGCACACCAACGTGTTTGATGCCCGAATTAACCATGCTTGAAAGCATAAAATCAATTATTCTGTATCTGCCTCCGAACGGAGTCGCTGCTATTGCTCGAGCATCATTTAATTCGCCTAATCTTACTCGACTGTTGTCAGCAAGAATAATTCCCATCGCATCTATTAACATATTGATCCTCCCTTAAATAATTCCTAAAACCGTGCTCTCAAGAACAACATCACTAGTTTGTCCCTCTTCATTGGGGAATAACATTGAATTACCGGCAATTTTTACATTATCAGCAATCGTCAGTCCGCTACCGAACACTGTGATCCCGTCACTACAAAATTTTTCACTAATAAAATCTTCGCGTCCATCTTGAACTGAATGCCCTGCTTGTACGTTCTCGCCAATCACAGTATCTATGCCGACAATACATTTATCTATTTTACTTCCTTTTTTAACAACAGCTCCCGGCATCAGAATTGAGTCTATGACTTCAGCACCTTCTTCAATAACAGCCCCACTTGAAATAACAGAGTGTTTTGCAGTTCCATAGATTTCAACACCGTCTGTTAAGACACTATCTATGATGGAGGCATCAATTCCAATATAGTGCGATGGTTGTAAGATATTCCGACAATAAATTCTCCAAAGTGCGTCTTGCAGATTGATTTCTTGAGGACGATCTAATAAATCCATATTAGATTCCCATAAAGAGAATATTGTTCCAACGTCTTTCCAGTAACCACTAAAGGTATATGCTAATAATTTAAGACCTTCATTTAGCATTGCAGGAATAATGTTTTGTCCAAAGTCATTACTGGAGTCAAGATCTAGTTCATCTTCTATAAGATGACGACGTAATGTTTTCCAAGAGAAAATATAAACACCCATTGAAGCGAGATTGCTTTTTGGTTCAGCCGGTTTCTCTTCAAATTCTGTGATCCTGCCTTCTTCATCCGCATTCATTATGCCGAATCTCGAGGCTTCATCCCAAGGAACTTCTCTTACAGCAATTGTCGCATCTGCTTCAGCTTTAATATGAGCACGGAGCATTTTACGATAATCTTGTTTGTAAATATGGTCTCCTGACAAAATTAAGACATAATCGGGATCATGGTTATCAATAAACTGGATGTTTTGATAAATTGCATTCGCTGTTCCTTTATACCAATCACTACCTGCCATACTTTGATAGGGTGGTAAAATGGACAATCCGCCCAAATTGCGATCCAAATCCCAAGAATAGCCATTCCCGATGTAAGAGTTCAACTCTAAGGGTGAATACTGAGTCAATACACCCACTGTCTCAATTCCTGAATTGGTACAATTACTCAAAGCAAAATCAATAATTCTGTATTTACTTCCGTAGGGAACTGCAGGTTTTGCAATATATTCTGTCAATACTCCCAATCTCGATCCTTGTCCGCCTGCTAATATCATGGCGATCATTTCTTGTTTTGGCATGCAAGCACCTCTCTTTACTATTTATTATCGGTTATTACTTATTTTTCTTTTTGCTCCACTTAAACCACATTCCACACAAAGGAGGAACGGTAATATCTAAACGCTCTTCAACACTTATAGGTTCCAACTCTTCAATTTCTTCTACTTCTTCTTTGTTTGAATTCTTTTTCTTATTATTAGTTTTAGCTAATTCTGTTTCTTTTGATTGCTCTGGAACTTCCTCTTTTTGATAATCGGCAGGAAGAATCTCATGTTCGTAGGTTTCATAAATAAGTCCTTTATCAAAACCTGATAAATAATTACTACCTCCAAATTCCGGATCATCAGAATTGAGTATTAATTCAAATTCACCGGAAATAGGCATTACAAAAGTATAATCTTGGATAACCCCCGGTGTCATATTCAAGACACATAAAATTGCTTCGTCATGCGCATAATTATAGCGCAAAAATGCAAAGACACTGTTTTCAGAATCATCTGCTTGAACCCATTGAAAACCATGCCAATCATGATCTTCTTCCCAAAGAGCCGGTGTATCCAGATAGAGATGATTTAAAGTTTTGACAAATTTCTGCATTTCAAGATGAGCAGGATATTCAAGCATAAACCATTCTAACTCTTCATAATAACGCCATTCAGTAAAGGGCGCGAATTCATTACCCATGAAGTTTAGTTTTGCTCCCGGATGTGCCATTTGATAAGTGTAAACAGCTCTTAAGTTAGCAAACTGTCGCCAATAGTCTCCGGGCATTCTACCTATCAAAGTTCCTTTACCATGTACTACTTCATCATGCGAGAAAGGCAAGATATATCTTTCTGAAAAAGCATATACCATTGAGAATGTAAAAGCATTATGATGAAATTCTCTTTGATAGTGATCTAGTGAGTTGAAAAACAATGTATCATTCATCCAACCCATATTCCATTTAAAAGTAAAACCGATCCCACCGTCATCAATACCTGTCGTAATGTAAGGAAAAGCGGTAGATTCTTCAGCCATTGTCACTACACCTGGGAAATCTTCACGCACAATTGTATTAAGTTCTTGCAACAAAGAAATCGCTTCTAAGTTCTCATTGCCACCGTGAATGTTTGGAATAAATTCATCGCGTGAATAGTCTCGATAAATCATTGAACTGACTGCGTCAACTCGGATACCGTCAAAGTGAAACTCCTTCAACCAGAAATAGGCATTGGACAGTAAGAAAGATCTAACCTCTCCTTTTGAAAAATCAAAAACTAAAGTTCCCCAATCCTCATGCTCTCCTAATAGCGGATTTGCATATTCGTAAAGAGGTTCTCCGTCAAATTTTGCTAGACCAAAAGCATCTTTCGGAAAATGAGCAGGCACCCAATCAAGAAAGACATGGATGCCTTTCTGGTGCATATGATCAATAAAATATTTAAGATCTGCCGGTGTTCCGTATCTGCTGGTTGCTGCAAAATATCCGGTAACTTGATAACCCCAAGAGGCATCCAGCGGATATTCAGATACAGGCATTAATTCAATCGCATTATAGCCCATCTCTAAAACATAATCGGCTAGCTGCTCAGCTATATCGCGGTAATTATATACCGAACCATCTTCATAACGTCGCCAAGATCCTAGATGTACTTCATATATATTAAGGGGATTAAGCTGATATGCATCAACTCTATTTGCCATATACTCTTGATCGTTCCATGTATAATCATCGGGATCATAGAGTTTTGATGCAGTACCGGGTCTTGTTTCAGCATGACGTGCATATGGATCCGCTTTTAAAATCCATTCATCATTTTGAGTTAAAATGCCGTATTTATATGCTTGCCATTCTTCTAAACCCGGAAAAAATCCTATCCAAACACCAGTTGTGCCATATGGTTCCAGATTATTAACGTCTTCCTGCCATTCATTGAAATCTCCTACAACACAAACTTTTTTTGCATTCGGAGCCCAAACTGCGAATCGATAACCATTTTCACCTTCAGAGTTACTTTCAGGTCTTGAACCCAAAAATTTATAACTCATATAATTCTTGCCTGTATTGAATAGATAAGCGAGGTCCCGTTCCATTTGTGCAATCTCCCTTTTAATTGTTATCTCTATTATACTATTTTTGACAAATCATACAAGAGATCATTTTGATTAATGCATAATTAATATAAAACAACTAAAAATGAGTCGTAATTTCTGTTTTGGAAATTGAATTACTTCACTAATAACAATTGCTCATCCGCAACAATTCCTATAGTTCGGCTATTGTTACACCTGAGTCACCTTCACCATGCCCTGCAAGTCGAAACGAGCTGACTCTTTTATCTCTTTTTAAAGTATTGTGCACTGCTTGTCTTAATGCTCCGGTCCCTTTACCGTGTACAATCCGGATAAATGGGATATTTGCTAATACAGCATCATCAATAAAATCGTCAAGCTTAAATAAAGCTTCATCTACAGTTAAACCTAATAGTTTTATCTCAGATTGAAACATCGATTTCCGGTCACTAATAATTTTTTTCGTTGAATGCCTTTCAGTCATTGCTTGTTGACTATATTGATTAATAGCAGTATCTTTTTGTTCCGCAATACGCAAAGATGCCAATGGAACATTTATTGTCATTGAGCCGCTTTTGAGGCTTACTTGTTCTTTATTATCAGGTTTCGTCATCGCTTGACCAGTAAGATCAAGTAAAACCGAATGATAATATTCTCCAATTTCAATATCTGCTGCTGTTAATTCTTGATCAATATGTTTCGAATATTGTTCAATCCGGATCTGAGCACTTAGTTCCTTTCCGGTTTCTGACAGTTTGCGTTCTATTTCTTTAGCAGATTTTTGAGCAGCTTGTTTGCTAACAGAGCTTTGTGCCTCATGAATTTCTGTTCTCAATTGTTCCAATAACTGCTCAACTTCTTGACGTGCCGTCTGAACTATTGTCAAAGCTTCCTGCTTTGCTGCCGCAACTTCTTGCTCTTTTGTTGCGTTGATCCGTTCTTGCTCAGCTTCTAAGGCTAACTTCTGTTTATCACTCTCTCGCTTCAAACTCTGAATTTCATCTTGCATCGCCTGTGCTTTATGATGAGATTTTTCTATTGCAGCAACCAATTCTTCAAACCTAATATTTTCATCAGAGAGCAATTGCTCGGCCTTTGAAATGATTTCATCTTTCAAACCTAATCTTTTAGAAATCTTAAAAGCATTGCTGACTCCGGGAACACCAATTAATAATTTATATGTAGGTTGTAAGTTTTCTTCATCAAATTCACAACATGCATTATTTACAGATTCCGTATTTAAAGCATAACCCTTCAGCTCGCGATAATGAGTAGTAGCTACTGTGTGAGAACCTGACTGACGTAAATAATCAAGAATAGATATTGCTAATGCGGCTCCTTCCGAAGGATCTGTACCTGCTCCTAATTCATCGGTTAAAACTAATGTCGAAGGTCCTGCTTTTTCTATGATATGTATAATTTGTTTTAAATGTGAGGAAAAAGTGCTTAGATTTTGCTCTATGCTCTGTTCATCACCTATATCCGCCAAGACCTGTTCAAAATATGATATTTCAGAATTATCACCTGCCGGTATTTGTAAACCCGACATAGCCATTAATACAAAAAGTCCGCATGTCTTTAGGCTTACTGTCTTACCACCGGTATTAGGTCCCGTAATAACTAATGTTTTAAAATCGGTGCCTAGTTCAAAATAAATCGAAACAACTTCTTCCGGATCTATTAAAGGATGTCGAGCATTATTGAGAATTATTCTTCCCTGATTATTTATTTCAGGTTCAGTAGCTTTCATCTTAAAAGAAAGTTTTGCTTTAGCTTGTACAAAATCCAAATGCTCTAATATTTCAGCATTATATTGCAAAACATCCGCAGTTTGACCAATTCTGCCGGAAAGTTCTTGTAGAATTCGATAAATTTCATCGCGTTCTGCTATTTCTAATTCTCGAATTTTATTATTTAATTCAACCACGGTTAATGGCTCGATAAAAACAGTAGCTCCGGAGCCTGAAGTATCGTGAACCACTCCGGGGATCTCTGATCTGTTCTCAGACTTAACCGGCACAACATATCTACCACTTCTGATTGTAATAATTGCATCTTGTAATGCAGAACTTTTGCTGTTTACAATCCTATTTAACTGAGTTTTAATATTTTCCTGAGTGCTTTGGATTCTGCGCCTGATCGAAAATAATTCAGAAGTAGCTCGATCATATAGTTCATCATCACCAGCTATGCATTGTTTTAGTCTAGCCGCTAGGTTTGGTAGATCATTTAAGTATTCAATTTGTTGAAAAACAGCATAATCATGATTGTTTTTTTTGTTTTCTAAAAATCTCTTTTTGACAGCTAAAACCGTATCCAGAAACCTGACAAAACGATTGAGCTCAGACAGTTCTAAAACGGCTTCGCTTCTGGTTTTTCGCAGCAAAGGTCTAATTTCTTCAAGCGAAGACAAAGGAAATTCCGGTTCTAGAATTAAATATGAGACAAGATCTCCGGTCTCCTTTAATTCAGTTCGCATCTGCTCGAAGCTATTTGCCGGCTTTAATTCCAAACATAAAGTCTTACCCGGTTCAGATAAAGCTTGTTCTGCTAATTTTTCAATTATTTTTTTGTATTCTAATACTTCTAAACTATGTTGTTCTATCATGAAAATTAAATTGAAAGAATTCTCGCTTGTTTGAAGTCTTCTTGAGTAATAGTCTTTATTTCTTTTAATCCTTCAAACAAATCAATATCAATAATTTCGCCTTTCTTCATTACGGTAACCCGATTCATGCGACCATCTAAGAGTGACTTGACAGCTAATATGCCGAACATAGAGCTTCTATAACGGTCAAGATAAGTAGGATGTCCTCCACGTTGTAAATATCCGAGTACGGTAGCTCTAGCTTCGGTACCCGTATCTTCTTCAATTTGTTTGGCTACTTCTTCTCCTTTAGCAGCACCTTCGGCTACAACTACGATATAGTGCCGTTTACCGCGATTACGAGCTGATAAGATCTTACCTATAATATCTTTATCCTTATCCAGGGGTTGTTCAGGTATCAAGATAATTTCCGCTCCTGTTGCAATACCTACATGAAAAGCGAGATAACCTGCTTCTCTACCCATCACTTCAATTACAGAACATCTTTCATGTGAAGAAGCTGTATCGCGCAATTTATCTACACAATCTATTGCTGTATTAAGTGCCGTATCAAAACCTACGGTATAGTCGGTACAACCTACATCATTGTCTATCGTTGCCGGAACATGGACAACCGGGACTCCTTGTCTGGCCAAATCTCCAGCCCCTCTCATAGTACCGTCACCTCCAACGGTAATAATTGCATCTAATCCGAATACGCGTGCCATTTTCACCGCTTTTTCCACACCCTCAGGTGTAGCAAATGTTTTACTGCGGGCAGTCATTAAAAATGTTCCACCAACCCTTGATGTATCTGAGACCGAACGAGCATCCAGCTCTTCCATATCACCACGCCACAAACCATGATAACCTCTTCGAATTCCCATAACTCGCAAACCGTAATTGATCGCTGTTCTGGTGACTGCACGGATAACTCCGTTCATTCCGGGTGCGTCTCCTCCGCTGGTTAAAATTCCGATAGTTCTAATTGTTCGATCTGATTCCATTTGCTTCTCCTTTATTCTAAAGTAGCATAAAGCGTTCAGTGCCATAGCGTTTAGTCAATTGTTCTAGATATTCCATTTCAAAAAACAGAGGCTGCTCTAAATTCAATATTTGTTTAGTAGACATTTCAAACAAATAGACAGGTGTATCTCCTGAAAAATATTCCAACATAGACAATAATGACAAACTTGCTTCGGACTTCAAATCTTGGTCCCATTTAATCCCTAATGTCAAATCATTGTTCGTCATTGTTGGGGTAGCATGTCGAGCAGATCTTGTTTCAGTTTCAGTTTGATCTTCAGCTGTTGTTTGCTGCTGATAATTGTGGTTATTAAAGTTGTTTTGGGAAAATCTATTATTATCCAAATAATTTTGCATCTTAGTAGGTAAAGTATTTTGTTCAATTTCCAGTTCTACAATTTGATTGGCTAAGATATTAGGTATTTGATCGTCTCTTAGACTGACTTGCCCGGCAATTAACAAAACCTTATTCTCTACTAATAAAAATCTTACCTCGGAAAATAAGTTTGGAAAAACAACTAATTCAAAAGTTCCATCCAAATCTTCTATGGTAACAAAGGCCATTTTGTCATTGTTTCTGGTCAATAACTCCTGTTTGTCAACTACAATTCCCGCCATGATTACTTTTTGTTTATCTCGAACCGATAAGGATTTGCTTTCAAAGATAAAACTGTCTGAGTTCTCGTCCGTTTGATTATCTAAATTTTCTGTTAGTTGAAGTTTTGAACTTTGCAAGTTGACTAATGATTTAATTGTATTAGCATAATCATCCAAAGGATGACCGCTGACATATACACCTAAAACTTCTTTTTCCATGGCTAATCGCCTGCTTAAAGAATACTCTTGTAAAGTCGGTTGATATTCAGGTTCAACTGTTTGAGAAACTTTTGTCTCGCCAAAATCAAATAAGCTAACCTGACCTTCCATAGATTGATGCTTAGAGCGCTGAATACTATTCATAAAATCCTCATGAACTGCCATTAATTGAACTCTGGGAACAGCAAAAGAATCTAAAGCTGAAGATTTTATTAAGCTTTCAATTACCTTTTTATTTACATCATAATCGCTAATCCGGTTAATGAAATCGCCAAATGTCTTATAATCTCCGTTTTTTGTTCTCTCCTCAATGACCTGGGATATTGCTTTGACACCGACATTTTTCACTCCGCCTAAAGCAAATCTGATTCCACCTTTCTCCGGTGAAAATCTGATTTGGCTTTTATTTATATCCGGAGGTAAGATATCTATGTTCATTTTTTGAGAAACTCGAATATAATTAGCCGCTTTATCCAGATTGCCTAAAAATGAATTGAGCATTGCTGCCATAAATTCAACCGGATAATAGTATTTAAGCCAAGCTGTTTGATAAGCTAATACTGCATAACCTGCCGCATGAGACTTATTAAATGCATAACCTGCAAATGCCTGTACTTCTTCAAATATCTGATCGGCTATTCTTTGTGGTACCCCGCGTTTTATAGAACCGATCACGGGTTTATCATTCTCGTCTTTACCGCCTTTAATAAACAAATCTTTATATTTAGCGATTTCCACCGGCATCTTCTTGGACATGGCACGTCGAATGTTATCAGCTTGTCCTAATGAGAATCCGGCCAATTCACGTACAATTTGCATGACTTGTTCTTGATAAACAATGCAGCCGTATGTCATATTCAGGATAGGTTCCAAGAGAACATGTTCATAGGAAATAGTCTCAGGATTGTGAAATGATCTGACATATTTAGGAATCTGATCCATAGGGCCGGGTCGATATAATGAAATTACAGCAATAATATCTTCTAAATTTTCGGGTTTGAGATCTTTAATAAAACTGGTCATGCCGGCAGATTCTAATTGGAAAACTCCGGCAGTTTCACCGTTACTAAGCATGTTGTAGACATTTTTATCATCAAATGGAATTTGGTCAAAATCTATTTCGATCTGATGATTTTCTTTGACCATATCAACGGTATCACGCATTACAGTCAAAGTACGTAATCCGAGGAAATCCATTTTAATTAATCCGATATCTTCTATTGTGTCTTTATCGAATTGCACTACAACAGAATCATCATTCAAAGAAAGAGGCGCAATCTCAACTATTGGAGAATCAGCTATTACTACTCCGGCAGCATGGGTCGAGGCATGTCGCGGCATTCCTTCAAATTGGATTGCTAAATCAATTATTTCTTTAGTTTGAGGATTTTCGTTGTAATCTTGTTGTAGCTCATCACTTTTTTCCAAAGCTTGATCGAGTGTAATGTTAAGGATATCCGGAATCATTTTGACAATTCGACTTGTTTCAGCAAAAGATACGTCCAATACTCTTGCAACATCTCTGATTGATTGTCTGGCTGCTAATGTACCAAAAGTAATAATTTGACAAACATGATCCGAACCATATTTTCCTGTTACATATTCGATTAATTCTCCCCGACGTTCATAACAAAAGTCCAAATCAAAATCCGGCATGCTGACTCGTTCCGGATTGAGAAATCTTTCAAATAATAAATTAAATTGCAAAGGATCTATATTTGTAATTTTCAAAGCATAGGCAACTAATGAACCGCCACCCGAACCACGACCCGGGCCAACCATAATGTCATTCTCGTGAGCAAAACGTACAAAATCCCAGACAATTAAAAAGTAATCGATATATCCCATATTTTCAATTACAGTCAATTCTTGCTCTAGACGTTCAAAGTATTCTGTATCCGGTTGAGAACTCTGCTTGTTTCTTAAACGTTCTCTTAGACCGCCAAAAGCCAATTTCCTGATAAATTCATTGCTAGCAGAACCATCATGAGGAATGAACTTTGGTAAATGCATTTCGCCGAAAGGTATCTCAACATTACAGCGGTTCGCAATCACCTGTGTGTTAGAAATTGCTTCCGGCAAATCAGCAAATGTTTCAGCCATCTCTTGAGGTGATTTTATGTAGAACTGGTCTGTATCCATCCGCATCCGGTCTTCATCTTTGAGCTTTTTTCCCGTTTGCATACATAACAAAACTTCATGAGCAAAAGCAGACTCTTTAGTTTGATAATGACAATCATTGGTTGCCACTATAGGTATACCCGTTTCCCGGCTCATTTTGATTAAGGCCTGATTGTATTCAAGTTGTTCCGGAATATCATTAGCCTGCACTTCAAGATAATAATTATCTGCGCCAAATAAATCATTGTAGCGCAAAGCAATCTCTTTAGCTGATTCATAACCTTGACCCAGATAGTTACGAGCAACTTCACCGCTCAAACAAGCACTAAGACAGATTAATCCTTCATGGTATTGTTCTAACAATTCAAAATCTATACGTGGTCGATAATAAAAACCTTCGAGAAAACCATAGGATACCAGCTTGAGAAGATTCTTATATCCCTTATCATTTTCTGCTAAAAGCACCAAATGATAAGGGGAATTATCTAGACCACTAATTTTGTCTTTGCGACCTCGCGGTGCCACATAAACTTCACAACCAATAATAGGCTTAATGCCTTTGGCTTTCATTGTACGATAAAAATCAATGATTCCATATAGGACTCCATGATCTGTAATCGCACATGAATCCATCCCTAATTCATTTAGACGGGCTGCTAAATCATTTATTCGATTTGCCCCGTCTAATAAACTATATTCTGTATGTAGATGTAAATGTGTAAATTTCATATAACATCAGACCATTCAAGATTAATAGAATTTATTAATTTGAAAATGGTTTATGAATCTAACAAACTTTCTATGTGTGCAACAATTTCGCTGCTGACTTTTTCCAGATTATCTTTGGCTTCAGTTTCATCTTTGGAGTAAAAACCTGAATAAATCTTTATTTTCGGTTCAGTTCCTGAAGGTCTTACTGCAAACCAATCCAAGTCATCTCCTAATTCATACAAAAGGACATTGCTTTGCGGAATTCCTGCCGGTTTAGTTTCGCCACTTACCAAATCAGTAATTTCATCTGTCTGGAAATCCTTAATAGTTGAAATTGAAATATCCCCAATACCTTTTGTTTTATTGGCGCGTAAGCTACTCATCGCTTTTGCAATCTGTTCAGCACCCTTCATTCCGGTACGTTCAATAGAAATAGTTTTTTCTGCTCCATAACCGTACTTAGCATAGAGATCAATTAAATTATCATAAAGAGTTTTCTCTTCTTGCGCTGCAACTGCCGCCATCTCCGCTATTAACATAGTCGCAACAATAGCATCCTTATCTCGAACTTTAGTCCCGGCAAGATAACCGATACTTTCTTCAAAACCAAATTGGAAGTGTTCATCACCTTGTTCATCTCTATTTAAGATTTGTTCTGCAATATTCTTAAATCCGGTCAAAACTTCAGTCAAATCAGTATTATAATATTCAGCAATTTTGCGAGTCAATTTTGTCGAAACAACGGTCGTTACCGAGAATGATTTATCAGGTAATTTTCCTTTGCGTGATTTTTCACTCAAGATGTATTCCATTAAGAGTAGACCGATTTGATTACCGGTCAAAACGATAAAGTCTCCGTCTTTTGTTCTCACAGCAACACCCGTACGATCAGCATCAGGATCTGTTGCAATCAATAAATCGGCATTTTCTTTTTCTGCCAATTCAATACCCAAAGACATTGCTTCTCTCACTTCAGGATTTGGATAAGGTGCAGATGGGAAATCACCATTTGGTTTTGACTGTTCTTCAACAACTTTTATATTCTCAAAACCTAAACTGTCTAAGACGCGCATTACAGGCTTGAGTCCGGTTCCATAAAGTGGTGTATAGACAATTGCCAAATCTTTTTGTGCTTTACAAGCTTCAGGGTTAATTGCCAAATCTAGTAACATATCATTATAGATTAGATCAAATTCTTCACCCATTTCATGCCAGAGTTCAGACTTTTGAGCTTCGTCTAAAGGCAACACAGAGTCAATAATATCCGTAAAATCATCACGTTCATTCATTTTTTCTAAAACAACATCAGCATCTTGTGCTCCAAGTTGCCCGCCATCTTCACCATATGCTTTAAATCCGTTATACATTTTCGGATTATGGCTAGCCGTAATCATAACCCCACCCGCACAATTGAAGTGCCTGACAGCAAATGACAACATTGGTGTCGGACGCAATTCATCGGAGAGGACAACTCTGATTCCATATGTAACAAATATTCTAGCTACCAGTTCAGCAAATTCAGGTGAAAAATGACGTGAATCATATGAGATCGCCAAGCCTCTTTTACAAAAATCTTCACCGCGTTCTTTGAAATATCTGGCAAATCCGTCAGCAGCTCGGCCAACGGTATAAATATTCATCCGATTGGTCCCGGCACCGAGAACTCCTCTTAAACCCGCTGTACCAAAAGCTAAATCCTGATAAAACCTATCTTCAATTTCTTCCGAGTTATCAGAAATTGATTCCAATTCTTCCTTGGTAACCGGATCAAAATTTGGATTATTAAGCCAAAGCTGATATTTTTCTCGAGCAATACTCATATCTACCTCCTTGAATTTTAACTTGTTCTGTTAAGTTAAAAATTAAAAAGAGATCTGAAAAGCCTCTGGTAGAATGTTCTTGAACAA
>JAAYKK010000143.1 GCA_012522435.1 Clostridiaceae bacterium
AGCGAAATTTGCTGCTCGTATGCTCACGGTTTTATTAAGTTGGAGTATGGAGAATTCTCTAGAAACGGCAGACAGTATGCTTGCTAAAGGCTACCCATCAAAAAACAGAATAAGCTATAGTAGAAATCGCTTTAATAAACGAGATCTGACGATGATAATATTGTTTCTTGTAATTTTCAGCTTGCATCTGAGTTTTGCGTTTGGCGGAGCAGTTAAGTTTAGTTATTATCCTTTCCTAAAGTGGCAGGGACTAGAAGGAAATAGTTTCATATTGTTCAGTGCAATTATTAGTTTAATTGTGATGCTTTTATTGCCTATCTTGCTTGATATGTATAATTGGTATAGTAGGCGCAAAATCTTAAAACGAGAAAAAGCATCTGAAAATCAAATAAAAACCGGAATAATTATCTATGAATAAAAAACATACTTTAATCAAAATAAATAATTTTAGCTTTACCTATCCGACAGGAGAAAATCTGCCTGCTCTGACAAATATTGATCTGCAAATAGATTCGGGTGCCTTAACTGTTCTTTGTGGAGTAAGTGGTAGCGGAAAAACAACTCTCCTACGTCATTTAAAACCAGAACTGAGTCCGAAAGGAAAAACAAGCGGTAGTATTGACTTTTCAGAACGGATAATTAATTCAAACTCAAACAAGCTAGGTTCTGAGAATCGGAATTCCAAAATTTCTTTTGTGATGCAAAATCCTTCTAATCAGATTGTGATGGATTCAGTCTGGCATGAATTAGCCTTTGGTTTAGAGAACCAAGGTATCAGACCGGAAGAAATTGAAAGAAGAATTGCTGAAATTGCAAATTTCTTCGGCATAGAGTCTTGGATTGACAAAAGAGTTGCTGAATTATCAGGTGGCGAAAAACAAATTTTGAATCTTGCCTCAAATATGATTTTACAACCGGATCTTCTGGTTTTGGATGAACCTACGGCACAGCTTGATCCGATTGCCAGACGTGATTTTTTGCAGATGCTTTTTTATATCCATGCCGAGACAGGTACCGCAATAGTAATTTCAGAACATAATCTGGATGATTTGTTGGAGAATGCCGATCAGGTTATATTTCTTGATCAGGGTAGAATTGATTATAGAGGAACTGCTTCAGGTTTGACAAGTTTTTTATTAACTAATAAGCATCCTTATCAAAAAGCTTTACCTATTTCTGCCCGAGCAGGTTCTCTGATCTTGGAGGATTCTACAGATATTCCCTTGAGCATTAAACAAGGTCGTGATTTGTTGCTGCGACAAAAGAATTTTTTACAAACAACAAAAATAACAAGTTCAAGTAATTCAAAGAAACAAGTCAAGGTAATGCAGGCTGATCGTTTATGGTATCGTTACAAACCGGAAGATGAATTAGTTCTTAAAGAAGCTGATCTTAAAGTATTTGACAATGAAATATTAGTCTTAATGGGCGGCAATGGTAGCGGAAAAAGTACGCTGCTTTATCTTTTGAGTAAAGCTTTGGCTCCTCTAAAAGGAAAAATTTCAATTTCTTCCGGCAAAAGAGTTGCTATGCTTGGTCAAAACCCTGAGGCGGTTTTTGCTCAGGATACTGTGGATCAGGTTATTCGTGAATATCAAGATAGGTTCGAGAACACTGAACAGGAGATTACAGAAATTGTTGAAAGACTAGGTATTGAGAAACTATTAAAGCGGCACCCTTATGATTTAAGCGGTGGAGAAAAACAAAAGGTAGCCTTGGCAAAAGCTATTTTAACCAAGCCTGATATTTTGTTACTTGATGAACCGATCAAAGGCTTGGATGTACTTAATAAAGCCGAAATCAAACAAATTCTTTTTGAGTTAAAAGAGAAAATGTCGCTTGTTTTAGTAACGCACGATATTGATTTTGCGGCTGAGGTTGCGGACCGTTGTGCAATGATTTTTAACAATCGGGTAATTGCCGTTTCAGCGATGGAGGAATTTTTCCAAAAAAATTCATATTTTACTACCACTACTTATCGTTTAACCAGAGATATTATTGAAGATTGTATTGTATTTGAAGATTTAGAGATGCGTTTACAACATGATCATATTTCTAATCAATCAGATATATCGGGTCCGGAGAACCCGACCCAACATTTGGAGAAAAATTATGCGTAAATGGAGTTGGTTGGGCATAATAATCTTAATATTTACGATGGTTATTAGCACGATCTTAAAAATTGAACAAACAGCTTTACTTATTTTTTTGGCTTCAATTGTTGCAATAATTCCTTTTCTAATTTCTTTTGAACATAAAAAGCCTAAGCCGCGTGACTTAATGCCGATCGTAGTTCTATCGGCTATTGCAGTAGCCGGCAGAATGCTTTTGGTGGCTTTTCCTAATTTTAAACCTGTCACCGCAATAGTAATTATTGCCGGGATGGCATTCGGTGCAGAGAGTGGATTCATGACCGGTGCATTATCGGCATTGGTCAGCAATATTTTCTTCGGGCAAGGGCCTTGGACACCTTGGCAAATGCTGGCTTGGGGATTGATCGGTTATGTGGCGGGAATTCTGGCAGTCAAAAATTTGTTGAAAAAAACTTGGGCAATTCTTCTCTATGGCATAGTTGCAAGTTTATGCTTCGGTTTAATCATGGACACCTGGACTGTTTTGGGATTTATACAACCTGCTACCATTCAACAGGCTCTCACAACTTATGGTTTGGGCATGGCTTTTAATCTGAGCCACGCTATTTCAACTGTAGTTTTTCTGGTCCCAATCAATAAACCTTGGCTACGTCAGCTGAAGCGGATCAAGTTAAAATTTGATTTAACCTGATATCTTTTAATTTATTTTCTTTTTCTCTTAACTTTTGCAATTGACACATATTTAAAATATATTTAGACTATATCTACTAGACATAGTCTAATAGATGTCAAATTAATAATTTAACTGCCAACTTCATTTTCATCTACTAATTGTGAGGAATCAAAAATGACTGTTCAAGCATCAGACTTATGGGAACCTTATTATGATCAGGTTACAGAGACTTGTCTTGTAAAATACAAACAAGCCGACGAAATTGATCCTTTAGATTTGCTAACAACATTAATGCACTTGGAAGGTCTACCCATGCATTGTCCGGTGCATCACTATATAATGCCGGCACTTTTTTTGACAGCTGTACGTAAAAAACAGGGACATCAGGTTGAGGTGCTGGAAAGAGATCTTGTAGAAACGGAAAAAAGAGCACGCAATATTTTACCTGGCTTTTGTGGATTTTACGGTGCCTGTGGTGCTGCTGTAGGCTTGGGTGTTTTCTTTAGTATAATTACCGATGCTACTCCTTATTCTCCGGGCAACCCTTGGGCATGGGCAAATAAGGCTACCGGTCAGGCTCTGCTTGATATTTCAGAGATGGGAGGCCCTCGTTGTTGTAAGCGGACAAGCTATCGAGCATTTCAAACCGGATTGGCTCAAATAGAAAACAATTTAGGCATAAGTTTTAATGTTCCTCAAAAAATAATTTGCACTCAACATGAGCTAAATGCTGAATGCTTGAGATTAGCATGTCCTTACTATCCTGTTGAAGAAAATGTGGAGAAAGCAGAATGTCAAAGATAGCGATCAGATTGCCTACATTTATCATACCTAAAACCAATCCTGAAGATTGTGATTGTCTGAAGAAACCTTTGGAAACAACTTATAAAGCCGGTAAAATTTTCTGGCAAAAAGAAGTTGGAGAAAAAATATCACTTGATGATATTATCTGTGATGTTGAGATTGAAAAAAGAACATATGAAGTAGTAGCCGTAACCGAGGGTATCCTTGTAGAACAATTAATACCTGATGGAGAAACTTTTGAAGCACAGTCAGTATTGGGCTATTTGATCAAAGATTAATCAAAATAGAAGGCTCTGTTAAGTAAAGATGAAGAAAAAGAGATCTGAAAAGCCAACTGGCGAAAGATTAACAAGAAAATCTTACCTCAAGCTTTTAGAATCAGATCAAGAATAACAAAAAAAGAAAAAGTGTGCTA
>JAAYKK010000121.1 GCA_012522435.1 Clostridiaceae bacterium
CAGTTAGGTCAATTAGCCCAAGCATTAAACTCTGCTAAACTATCTGAGCCAAATAATTCCTGCTCATAATAAACTTTATTCAAAAACAAGCCTTGAGGCGGCATAGTTTTACCCATCATTGTACGATCTTTATTAGCTATCAAATCTGAAAGATCACTTAATTCTATTTTACCACTTCCTACATAATATAAGGTACCCGCTAAAATTCTGATCATATGATACAAAAACCCTGTTCCAATTACATCCATTTGAATAATCTCTTTAGAAATTTGTCTGACCTGCAAATGAGTGATTTCTCTTATTGTAGTCGTAACCTGAGAACCCTGATCCATCAGTGCAGCAAAATCTTTTTCACCGATAAATAAAGGACATGCAGCCTGCATCTTGCTTATGTTAATTTCTCCAAAAATATGTGCAGATAAATTTCTAAGGATAGCCGGTCTAGCTGAACTTAAATAATAATAATAAGAATAATGCTTTCCAATCGCATCAAAACGTGAATTAAATTCTCGGTTTACCTCACGTGCAGCCATCACGCTGACACCTTCCGGCAGAAGTGGATTCAAAGCTAAATGTATTCGCTCAACCGGAATAGAAGATCTTGTTATAAAATTTGCTACTATACCTACAGCATGAACTCCGGTATCAGTTCTGCTTGACCCAATCAGATTGATCTCTTCTTCAGCTACATCCAGCCATGCATTGCAAATAGCTTCTTGTACAGAAAATGCATTAGCTTGATATTGCCATCCGTGAAAGCATGTACCGTCATATGAAATTTGTAAAGCTATATTCTTTTCCATTTATATTTATTTATTACTTAACAAAACATATTTAAAATGAAAGACCGTCTTCTAAAGAATCTGCAGCAAACAACGCAGCGCCAAGCATACCGGCATCGTTGCCCAGGGTAGCAATTCTAAATTCAGGCTTTTCTACATCACCAAACAAAAAAGAATCATCCAGGGTCCCTTGTTTGAATGAATTAATCAAGCGATCTCCTTGATTACTGATCCCGCCTCCCAAGATAATAATCTCAGGCATAAACGCATTGATTACATTTGCCATTCCAACTTGAAGATAATAAGCATATTGGGCAAAGACCTCTTTAGCTACCGGACAATCCTGATCTAAAGCTAAGAAAACAGTTTTGCCTGTAATTTTTTCATCCGGTTGAACAATCTTTGCCAAAATTGAATCCGGATGCTCAGAAATTGCTTGCTTTGTTTGTTCAATTAAAGCGGGAGCCGCAACATAAGCTTCCCAACAACCATTACGTCCACAGGTACAATATTCACCATCTAATCTGATCACCATGTGGCCGATTTCAGCACCTGCTTCATTGAAGCCGGTGTACATGCGGTCGTTGATTACCACACCTCCACCTATACCGGTACCTATTGTTATCATAAATGTGTCTTTAGAACCTTGACCTGCACCGAGTCTGCTCTCAGCCAAAGCTGCCATATTTGCATCATTACCCAAGAAAATCGGTCCCGAATAATACTCTTTGATCTTATCCCTGATCGGGAAATTATCAAAAGGTAAATTACCCGCAAAAGCATAGAGTCCACTTTTATTAATGATAGTTCCCGGAGCACCTAATCCCATGGCAATCACGTCTGAGAACGAATATCCGTTTTCAAACAAAAGTTCTTGAACTTTTTGCATCATACGGGAAACAATTTGATTAGCATTTTCCGTATCTGCTCGCGTATCAATAGCATGTTTTTTCAGCAACTTAAATTCTTGAGAAATCAAACCGATCTTTATAGTTGTACCGCCTACATCAATCCCCAAATAAACAGACATTATTAACTCCTATGTTTTTTTGATTTATCAATTCTCAAATTGATAAGCTGTTCTACTTTGATTTATTAATTATATCAGATTTGGGTATCTATAATGGGCAAAGAGAATAATCGCTGATATAAGAATAAAAACCAGACTGAAAATAAAATCAAGTTTCGTAAAATGTAGTTCATTTAATTTCGTTCTGCCCGATCCTCCATGATAGCAACGTGCTTCCATTGCATTAGCAAGCTCATCTGCTCGTCTGAAACTGCTGATGAATAGCGGAACTATAATTGATACATAACCTTTAGCTTTTTTGAAAATTCCGCCTGTATCATAATTTGCTCCGCGTGAACTCTGTGCTTTCATGATTTTGTCTGTCTCCTCAAGCAAGGTTGGTACAAAGCGCAAAGCAATCGACATCATCATGGCAATTTCATGAGCCGGGAATCTAAAGACTGCTAAAGGTTTCATTAAGCTTTCAAGAGCATTAGATAATTGGAGCGGGGTTGTAGTCAAAGTCAAAAACAAGGTGGTGTCTAGAACCAAAAGCATCAATCTGAGAGACATTAACAATGCGTTGGTTAAGCCTTCCTCAGTAATTGTAATAAAGGAAAAAGTGATTAATGGCTTTCCGGTCCCGGAAAAAACATTAATCACAAAAGCAAAGAGTACAATAAAAATTATCGATCGCAGACTATTCAAAATCTCTTTTAAGGGAATTTTAGAAATAACAATTAAGAAGACCGAACTTAGAGCGAGTAATAACAAAGGAAAAGCTGTTTTGGGAACCAATAAGGTAACCATCAAAACAATCAAGAGAATAAATTTAGTCCTCGGATCAAGCCGGTGTAAAACTGACTCTCCGGGATAATATTTACCTAAGAGTAAGCGATCATGCATCGTTATCACTCTCTCTTCTGTTTAATGTTCTGATCAGATTAGAGGTTACTTGATCAGCAGTGAAGCCTGAGATTTCCTCACCGAATTTTTCACTCAATAACTTGGCAAAATTGTAAGCAGCAGGTACTTCAAGACCTGATTTTTTTAGCAGATCAGAATTTGAAAACACTTTTTCCACAGTATCAAAACAAGCAAGTTTACCATCACTTAGAACCAAGATTCTGTCCATTTCAGCGGCTAATTTCATATCGTGGGTAACTAAGATTATTGTCTTGCCTAAGTCACGTAAATGTTCAATATAACCGAATATCTCTTGTTGTCCAATCGGATCAAGACCTGCAGCAGGTTCATCCAGTACATAGATAGAACAATCCGTAGCTAGTACACCTGCGATAGCAACCCTTCTTTGTTGACCACCTGATAATTCAAAAGGCGAACGTTGAAGAATATCTTGCGGTAAACCTACTATATCTACTGCTTGCTCAATATTTTTTGTTAAGTCGGGTTCTTTGATTCCAAATTGTTTTGGACCAAAAGCAATATCATCATATACCGTACTCTCAAAGAGTTGGTGCTCCGGATATTGAAATAATAAACCTAATTGTTTTCTTATTTTCGGAATATCTCTTTTATAACTCGTATTAAGATCCGCTATTTTGACAACGCCTTGTTGTGGAACAATCAAGCCGTTCAGGTGGCTAATCAAGGTTGATTTACCCGATCCGGAATGACCCACAACGGCAATCATCTCACCTTTTCTTACTTCAAAGCTTACATTTTGTACTGCTTTTACTGCAAATTCAGTATCTTTTTGATAAGTAAAACTCAGGTCTTGCACTGAAATTATTACTTCATCTTTTTCATTTTTTTTCGAGGTAGTTTTAGTGATTATTTCAGGTTTGGCAATCTTTGATAATTCAAACATTGCATTAACCGTTTCCTCTGTCGTGAAAATCTGCTCAAAAGATTCTGCTTGATACTTTTCAATTTCAGCTTGTTTAAAACTCTTATTGAATAAATAATTGATATATAAGTGTTGCGGCAAATCAAGGCCTGCTGACAGTACTTTATCGGGTCTGGTAAAGACTTCGCGCGGAGTGCCGGAGAAGAAAATTTCCCCCTGCTGCATGATATATATATAATCAGCCAAAATCGCACTTTCTATATCATGTGTAATTTCAATTATTGTCATATCCTGTTCTTGTTGCAGACTTTTGATTAAGGTCATCAATTCTCCTGCAGCTCCGGGATCAAGCATTGAGGTCGATTCATCTAAAATAAAACATAAAGGCTGCATTGCAAGAATTCCCGCAATCGCTAATTTTTGTTTTTGGCCGCCTGATAATTGTGAAGGAGCTTTCGATGCATAATCACTCAAGCCTACAATTGCCAAAGCCTGATCTACTCTTTTGCGTATCTCTGCTGAAGGTATTCCCAGATTTTCCGGTCCAAACGCAACATCTTCTTCTACAGTCGTACCGACAATTTGATTGTCAGGGTTTTGAAAGACCATACCGCATGCTTGACGTATCGACCAAACAGACTCATCATCCAAAGTATTCATTCCAAAAACAACCACTTCGCCTTGATCAGGTAATTCAAGCGCATTAAATAATTTTGCTAAAGTGGATTTTCCTGAACCATTACGCCCAAGGATTGCAATGTGTAAACCTTTTTGAACTTGAAGCGAAACATCACGCACAGCAACAATGTCTGAAACTCCGATTTCAGACATAGGATACGCAAAATTTACTTTTTCGGTTTTGATTGCTAAGTCCTGGTCAACAAAATTAGAAACTGTTTGAACATTATTAAACCGTTGCTGTTGTTTCAACTATTTGCTCCTCTAAAAAAGGCATCCTATAGGATGCCTTGTATAGTATATCTAATCATTATAGAACAATAAGTTGTCAATACTCAATCGTTATCGATTGACATATATTTTACACTAATTCTAAAATAACCATTTCCGCTGCATCACCGCGTCTAGGCCCGAGTTTGATAATTCTGCTATATCCACCTTCTCGATCCAAATAACGAGGGGCAACTTCATTAAATAAATGATTTACCGTGTTAACACGTTTACCTTCAGAATCATGAAATTCATTCAGTTCAGCAATTAATTTACGTCTTGCTTTAAGACGTGAAGGTTGATCTGATTGAACCATTTTTACATCCAGTTCACGTTCTACTACATCATATACATTATCATTTTTTGAAGTTGCAGTTCGTAATAATTTACGACCTTTACCATCTAGTTTTGCTTTAGAAACTTCTTTTTCCACAGTATCAAAGTTATTTTGCTCTTTGACTGCCAAAGTAATCAATTTTTCAGCTTTACGTTGCACTTCAGCTGCTCTGGCCGCAGTAGTTTTTATCTTGCCGTTTACAATAAATGTCGTCACCAGACCCTTTAGCATTGAGCGACGAACTGCAGACGCGCGACCAAGTTTTCTATTTTTAGCCATTTTTCCCTCCTGTTTGCCCCGATTTATTAAGACTCGTCATCGGCTAATTCCAAGTCCATCTCATCTAACTTTAGAACAATTTCTTCCAGTGACTTTTTGCCTAAATTACGAATCTTCATCATATCTGATTCTGTTTTAGCTACTAACTCGCCAACTGTATTTATCCCTGCACGTTTGAGGCAATTATATGTTCTAACTGAGAAATCAAGATCCTCGATCATGATCTCAAAGACCAGATTTTGCTCTTCTACAACTTCTTCAACTTCTTCTTCAACTTCTTCCAGCTCTGTTTCCAAATCACAGAAAAGAGCTAAGTGTTGGATTAAGTGTTGTGCCCCGTCATTTAAAGCATCCTCGGTTTCGATAGTTCCGTCAGTCCATATTTCAAGTGTTAATTTGTCATAGTCAGTAATTTGACCAATACGTGTATCATCTACACGATAATTAACCTTGCGTACAGGATTGAAAATTGAATCTACAGGAATTACACCAATCGGTTGATTAGGTATTTTATTGCGTTCCGCACTGCGGTAGCCTATACCTTGATCAATCGTCAACTCCATCAAGAGACGACCTTCACCGTTCAAGGTCGCCAAAACCAGATCCGGGTTAAGAATTTCTACTTCATCATCACGAACAATGTCATTTGCTGTAACTTCGCCGACAAAATCTTCTTCCGTACTGATATAAACAGTTTTCGGTCCTTCGGTATGTAGTTTTGCTCTCAAATCTTTAACATTTAATATAATTTCTGTCATGTCTTCTATCACGCCGGGAATTGTTGAAAATTCATGATATACATTTTCAACGCGTATTGCGGTTACCGCATATCCGGGTAATGACGAAAGAAGCACTCTACGCAAAGCGTTGCCTATAGTTGTACCATAACCACGTTCCAGAGGCTCGACAGTATATTTTCCATATGAGTTATCCTCATTTTTTTCAATACATTCAATAACGGGTTGTCTAACTTCTAACATTAAGGCCTCCTTAAAGCACATTAATCTCAATCGTTTTTTGCAATCAAAATATTATCTGGAGTACAACTCAACGATTAAGGTTTCTTCAACATCAAAATCAATATCTTCACGTGAAGGAAGTCCGACAACTTTAGCTTCCATGGTATCCCAATTCATGGATAACCATTCAGGAATCACAGCCTCATCTAATTCAGTAAATGGTTCTAACTTCTTAGAGCGTTCTTTTAAAGTAATTACATCACCTACACGTAAAGTAGCTGATGGAACATTAAGTCTTCTCCCATTAACCAAAAAGTGGGAATGAGAAACGTATTGTCTTGCTTGTGCTCGGGTATCTGCTAAACGTAATCTATAAATTACATTATCCATACGCAATTCTAATAATTGCAATAAGTTTTCACCCGTTACACCCGACATACGAGATGCTCTATTAAATAAATTTCTAAATTGTTTTTCTAAAACACCGTAAATAAATTTTACTTTTTGTTTTTCACGTAACTGACGACCATATTCACTGTCTTTACGACGTGATCTTTGAGGATTTCTTTTTGATTTTTTATTGATCCCCATTACTTGAGGCTCAATGCCCAAAGCGCGACAGCGTTTCAGAATTGGTGACATATCTCTAGCCATATTGATCCTCCTTAAATTCTTCTTCTTTTAGGTGGTCTGCAACCATTATGTGGAATTGGTGTTACATCTTTGATTAAGACTACCTCTAAACCGGCAGTATCAAGAGCTCTGATAGCAGACTCACGACCTGAACCCGGTCCTTTTACATATACTTCTACTGTTTGCATACCTTGATCAGCAGCAGCTTTTGCAGCTGTTTCAGAAGCTAATTGGGCAGCAAACGGTGTCCCTTTACGGGATCCTCGCATACCTTGCGCTCCGGCACTTGACCAAGCTATTACATTACCTTGTAGATCAGTAATTGTAACAATTGTATTATTAAAGGAAGAATGAATATGTGCTTGTCCGTTAGCTACATTCTTGCGTTGACGACGTCTAACTCTTGCTCTTCTTTTTGTTTTTGCCATGATATTCCTCCCTACTAACGTCTACCCGAAGAACTTCTTCTCTTAGTTCCCTTACGGGTTCTGGCATTGGTCTTTGTGCGTTGACCGCGAACGGGAAGTCCGGCACGGTGACGGCGACCACGATAGCAACCAATATCAGTCAAACGTTTGATATTCATTGCAACTTCACGGCGCAAATCACCTTCTATAGTATAGTCCTCTTCCAGGACATCACGGATTTGTGTAATCTCTGTTTCTGTTAAATCTTTAACGCGTGTATTTGGGTCAATGCCGCATTTTTCTAAAACTTCTGTTGCGGTTGTTCTACCTACTCCGAATATATAGGTGAGACCGATTTCAACACGCTTTTCGTTGGGGATGTCTACCCCTGCAATACGTGCCATTAATGCACCTCCATCAATCTTAGTGTTTTAAATTGTAACGATAAATTTGAAAAACACGTATGAAGGAAAACAACAATCTCGGTTAAGATTGATGCAGCCGCATCCTTTTTGCGTGTCCTCAACAATAATCGATTGCTAAAGTCGATTATCCTTGTCTTTGTTTGTGCCTAGGATCAGAGCAAATGATCATAACTCTGCCTCTACGTTTAATAACTCTGCATTTTTCGCAGATCGGTTTTACCGATGGTCTAACTTTCATTTTTTCACTTCCTTTTAGCCTAATTAAGCAACAAAAAATTGCCTTTCTTAAAGGCGTGCCTAGATATTCTACCAAAATGAAAAATTATTGCAAGTCAGATATTACACTATTTTAGCAACTTTTCTAGAGAATAATGATTCAATTAGAAAATGCATTTGAAAAATTATCTTTCTCTCGTAAACCTGGCCATATCTTCCTCTCTGGTTTGAACAATATCATAAGAATATAGCAATTCTTCCTGCCAATCCGAATTTCTCTTACCTTGTATATAATTATGAATCGAATTTGCAGCTTGTTTTGCCTGAGTTACAGCCATATTTACAGTTTTTGCTCCTGTTACCACATCTCCTGATGCAAAAACTGATTGTTTGGTAGTCATCATATTATCATCCACAATCACCCGACCATAATCATCCAATTCAATTTCAGGTGACGTTGCAACAATGTTTTTCTGTGATTCTTGAGAAATAGCAACAATAACTGTATCTGCCGGCATAAATAATTCTTCATCTGTTCCATCTTCAGAAGTATCCAAATAATAAATACCCTCACGCGTAATTCTGGTAGGCGAAGAATAAAAAGAGAAGTGTACACCGTCCATCTTTGCTGCACCATATTCATCTTCTCGGCACGGCATATCTTTTTCACCTTTACGATACATTACTATAACTTCTCTGACGGAACGCCTAACTGCAGAACGAGCACAGTCCATAGCCACATTTCCGGCGCCTATTACGACAACGTTATCTCCTAAATCAAAAACTTCAGGTGATTTTAGAAAGTTAACTGCATAATGAACATGTCCTAATGAATCTCCGTTAATGCTAAGTTTTTTTGGTTTCCAGACACCTGTGCTCATAAACACTGCATCAAAGCCATCACGTAACATATCATCAACAGTTGTAGTAGGTCCAACTGTTGTGTGAGGATGAATTATTACGCCCATTTCATGTAATTTATTTTCTAAACGATCTATTATTTTATTGGGTAGACGGAATTCGGGAATACCGTAGCGCATTATACCACCAATTTTTGCTTGACTTTCGTATATTGTCACTTGATAGCCAACTCTTTGTAAGAAAAATGCTAAAGCAATTCCGGCTGCTCCACCACCAATAACACCAACATTTCCGGAATATTCATTCGTTATAAACAGATCTAAATTGTCCAAACAATATTGTGCAATATAGTGTTCAATCTGTCCTATTTGAACCGGAGTAGATTTAATCCCTTTGATACAATGGCCTTGACAATACTCTCCATGCGGACAAACCAAAGAACATACAATTGATAATGGATTATTAATAAATACTAAATCACCCGCTTCTTTGATCTTGCCATCCTTTAACAACTGGATAAATTGCGGTATTGGGTTATTAATTGGGCACGCTTGTCTACATCTTGGTTTTTTACACTGGATACACCTATTAGCTTCTTCTAAAATATTTAACATACACTACCCCTCAAAAATATCAAAAAAATAAATAAAATAACTTATTAATTTTACTAGGATC
>JAAYKK010000019.1 GCA_012522435.1 Clostridiaceae bacterium
AAATTTTCCAGCAGAAACATCCGCTGTCTCATCAATTTTAGCCTCTGATTCAGTCTCCTCTTCTGCTTCTATTTTCTCTTCAGTCTTCACTTGTTCTTCAGCTTTAGTTTCGGGTGATTTTTGATCATCATCTTTTTTACATGCAATCAAAGAAAACGCTAATACAAGTACTAGCAACAATGATATTGTTTTTTTAATCTTTATCACGACCCCTCCTCCTATTTTAATTCAAACTTATTAAATTATTTCTTATTCTCTACCCGGATTTTGCTAGTATCGATATATTACCCTAATAATTCACTCAATACATCACCCAAAAGGGCTATATTTAAAATACTCATCTCATTTATTCTTTAGCAAAAATCTTAAAGTTAATTAAACTTAAGATATTTTGCTAAATAGAAGGTTAATAAATGCTAAAATGAAGATAAACTCTAAGCATCATTAATGTAGATTGCTAATTATTTTGATTATTAGATTCGGGGTACTGTTGTGAACAAAATAATGGTTATCATTAATCCAAAAGCTGGAGACGAAAGCTCAGGCAATTTAAAATTAGATATAGTCGAACATTTAAAACAATATTTTGAGCAAATTATTGTTAAAGAAACCGGTAAGCAAGGAGAGGCTGAACTTTTTGCTGAAGAAGCCTGTCTTGACCAGTATGAAGCAATCTGTTCAGTAGGCGGTGACGGCACTGTAAATGAAATTTTTCGAGGCCTATTCAAATATGAACAAAGACCAAAAATAGCTATTATCCCCGGGGGTACAGGTAATATTCTTTCAAGACTAATTGGTGTTTCGGTATTAAAGCATAGGGCAATAAAATCTTTTGATTTTGAAAGGTCTAAACTAATTGATGTCGGAGTATGCAATGGGCGTGTGTTTAATTTATTCGCCAGCATCGGTCCGGTATCAGACGCTATGCATGAAGTTTCCAGTGAAGAAAAGAAAAAGCTTGGATTGTTTGCCTATATTAAAAGCTCAATAGAAAACCTGGCTAATAGTGAGGTCTATCAAGTAGAAATAGAAACTGACGCAGGTACCTATACAGGTAATGTTGATCATGTAGTAATCAGTCTTTCAAACAGATTAGGCGACTTAAAGTTTACTGAAGAAAATAAAAGCTTGTCAAACGGAAAAGCCAATGTGTTTATCCTAAAAAACAATCAAATCCTACCACGACTTTCCACATTTACCAATGTTTTATTAGGTCAAGTTGAAAGAACGGATGAAATTGAACATTTCATTGCTTCAAAAATAAAAATTAAATCTCTAGATGAAAAAGAAATTCTGGTCGATCTGGACGGTGAAGAAGGTCCTACTCTGCCTGTTGAGATTGAGATTTTACAACAACAGATTGAGGTTTATTTACCTGCAACATATAAAGAATAACAGTCTGTATTTTAGCTGCATCTGCTAGCATTACAATTGAAACAAAGATGTTTTTCAATGCTGATTATTTTTTACGTTCAACTAATCCAGTCCAATCTGTATCTTTTGTTATGGAATTAATCATATTTAACGATAGTATATAATAGGTTTGTTAAAAATAATAAATATATAAAAGATAAAAACATACAAACAGAAAGGACATAGTATGAAAAACATTCTTATAATTGTAGGATCAATGCGCAAAGGATCTTATAATAAACAGTTAGCCGCACACATCGAAAATTCACTTGAAGGCAAAGCTAAAGTTTCCTATTTAGATTATGCCGATCTGCCCTTTATGAATCAGGATATTGAATTCCCCACTCCCGAAACTGTTGCCAGAGTTCGTTCAGAAATAGAGTCTGCTGACGGTTTATGGATAGTATCTCCCGAACATAATCATAGTATTCCTTCAGTTTTGAAAAACTTGCTCGATTGGATCAGCCGACCCAGAGAAAAAGGCAACCCCGATGCAGGCAAAACATCCGCAGATGTAAAGGTAACTTTAAGCGGTATTGGTGGTGTAAGCGGAACCTCATTTGCCAGAAAAGCTTTATACGACATTTGTGAATTTATTGGTATGAATGTAGTGGCTGATCAAGGAACCGGTTTGGTATACAACAGAGATGCTTTTAATACTGGAGAAATCAGCGTTTCAGCAGAAGATGATGCAAAATTAAAAGAGCAAGCAAAAATATTTTTAGAATCTCTTTAAGCTTTAAACAATTCCCCCAAGTCTTTTTCAAACAATTTATCGTTCTGAATTAGGACAAATATTCTCGTAAAAAGCAGATAATTAATTATCTGCTTTTTATATTAAAAATAATAAATGAAATAGTGATCCAAATCATTGTCGAGCCAAGAATTAAGTATTAGAATAGAAAATCAAATAAATACAATTGGCTCTGTTAAGTAAAGATGAAGAAAAAGAGATCTGAAAAGCAAACTGGCGAAAGATTAACAAAAAAATCTTACCTCAAGCTTTTAGAATCAGATCAAGAATAACAAAAAAAGAAAAAGTGTGCT
>JAAYKK010000122.1 GCA_012522435.1 Clostridiaceae bacterium
CCTATAACTGCACCCAGCAAAATCAATTGTATTACACTTAATTTTTTTTTGCTGTAGAAGCTAATTCCCAAAACAAATCCAATTAGACCTAACCAATTCACATTCTGTAACGTATAAGAATCATCAGGAAAAATTGATGAGCTAAGCATAGATATTGAGGCAACAGCAATTAAACCAACTATTGCCGGCTTTAAAGCTGTAAGTATTTTATCTAAAAATTTAATCTTTTTGCCACCAAACATTAAGTATCCCATTGTCATCATTAAAATAAATGGAAAAGTAACATTACCAATAGTTGCGATAATTGCACCTGAAATACCCCCAACCTTAGTCCCAACAAATGTTGCAGCATTAATCGCAATTGGCCCCGGAGTCATTTGAGAAAGTGAAACCAAATCCGTCATCTCCCGTATAGTTAACCAACTATATTGATTCACTACATAGTTTTCAATTAAAGGCAGTGCAGCATACCCTCCTCCAAAGGCAAAAATTCCTATTTTAAAAAACACCCAAAATAATTCGAGATAAATCATTATCTAACACTACTTTCTTTAAATAAAGAAAAAACCACTAAACCGATTAATCCACATACTAAAATAATAATTCCCGTATTTATTGAGAAAAAGAAACTTGCAACAAATGACATAATCATCAAGACGGAACCAAAAATCGGATGTGATTTGAGTGCTAGCCTTGCCATCGAGAAAGTCGTGACGATTAATACCCCGCTAATCACTCCTCCCATCACAGAAAAGGCAGATTTGACCCACAGGTTTGCAGAGACTGCATCATAGATATAATAGAGAATACTTATCAACACCAGACAAGGCAAAACCGAAGCAAGTAGACTCACAAGTGCTCCTAAGACACCTTTAATACGATATCCGGTGAGCAAACTTGCATTAACTACCATAGGCCCAGGTGCAGATTGAGCTAAGGCAACTATTTCTGTCATTTCTTCTGCTGTAATTAATTTTCGTTTAAGTACAAATTCATCACTTATCACAGGTACAATTGTATATCCCCCACCAAAAGTAAATGAGTTTATTTTTAATAGTATTAAAAATAACTGAAATAAGTAAATCTGGTTTTCATTTAGAGATCTCTCCCTATTTGTTGCAGTCGTTTTATTTTCTTTACTATTATTATGCTTATCGTTATTGTCTTTAAACATTTTTTATAGTTGTTCCCAGTCCTTCCAATAGTTATTGCTTATAATCGGTCATCTGTAACAGAATATGTTTTTAGCTTAATCAAATATTCTAATTCTGCTAAACTCAGTTCATTAGCTAAAGCGATTTCAGCTAAATCTTCATACTCAAACTTTGATTTTTGGATACCAAATCCTTGAGAATATTTTTTCCGAATCAATCCGAAAGAAGTTTCCAGCAATTCTGTAGAGCGTTCCAAAGTGTAACGTTTAGTATCAATTTCCCTAATACCTATCGTAGAAGTATGCTTAAAAATTAAGTTTACCATACGTAATTTTCTTTTCTGCTCACATAGCACATTTAATAAAATTCCGGGACGTGACTTTTTCATTCCGCAAGCTAGAGTGTATACATCAAGTGCACCTTGTTTAAAAAATATTTCGGTTGCAAAAGCTATCGCTTCCGGAGTCATATCATCCAAATTGCATTGGAGCAAAACGGCAGCCTCTCTCGGTGCTTGATCATGTATCTCGCCTAAAAAAGCCCGAACACTATTTAATTGAGCAAAATTCTTTTTGCCATGACCATATGATACGCGTACCGTTTTCATCAGTGGCATGGGAATAAAATCATCAACAAAATATTTTAAAAGAGCTGCCCCGGTAGGTGTACAAAGTTCTGCTTCAATTTCACCGCCATAAATCGGTACATCACGTAAGATATATGCTGTTGCAGGTGCCGGAACCGGGAG
>JAAYKK010000123.1 GCA_012522435.1 Clostridiaceae bacterium
TAGGAGGATGATTATGGGAAGAACAATATCAAATTACAAGTTTGGAAGATGCAGATAGAATGTTTAACAAATCTCACAAAGATGTTATGAAATTAGCAGATACTTTTTCAAATAAAGAGCTTTTGCGAAAAGTGTCAAAGTAAGAATCCTGAAGTAGAAGTGATGCTAGCTAATTTCTATGACATTTCAGATCCTAAATATTTGGAACCATTAATCTATTTTTTACGAAAAAATTAAATATACTATATGAAAGAGGAAAATAACATGTTTAAAAACACAATAATAATGGTTAATGATATCATCGCGCTTGTACTTGAGATAGTAGCTCTATATCTATGGGGAAGATGGGCTTCTACGATGGTTGATAATAAGTTGTTGAGTTGGTTTGCTGCGCTGATCGTTGTTGGCATATTCATCTTCATATGGGGACTCTATTTTTCACCTAAAGCTCCCCGAACACTTCCGTTAATGACTTATTATATACTAAAATATGTCGTTTTGACTTTACCGTCCGTTCAATTGATAAAGTCAAATTTATTCATCATGATATTAATAATTGTATCAGTTGCAGTAAATCTAGTAGTTCAATGGAAGTTAGGAAGAGGAAATTGGAATTTTTAATTTGATAAAAATAACAAATATTAACCTATCATTAAGCTGAATGCTTTATTGATTATCTTTGAAAATTTATTTTGATAAAGAAACCATGAGAGTCTACAAGCAACATAAAGGAAGATACGTTCACCTCGCATTGCATTACAATTGTATGAGGAAGGAATCGAACACAATAAGCATGTCGTCGCTAAACTAATGCATAAAATTAATCTTTGTGCCGAAGGTTATCATCGTAGATGGCGTTGTCAGAAAATATATAGAATCGGCTTTGAAGGCGGATGCTAGACTTATGAAAAAGCATATAAATGAATCCATCTTTATTAACAGGCTTTTTATCAAGGTTTAAAGAGAGTGACTGTTATGAGACTCTGGCATGAAAAACTAATTCAGTCCTTACCCAGAAATCAGCTTCTGGGTCAGCATAGAGAATGCTGTGCATTAAGAGGAAAGGGATGGGGAAAAAGACATTCCACTGTTAACTATGTCTTTGAGTATTCCCCCTATTTATTGTACAAATATCACCTCTTGGTGATGGAAGAAATGAATCGTAGGGGTTATAGGGTTAGCGAAGAATGGTTCAATAAAGACTACAGGGGAAAGAACATGGAAAGATATGAGAATCTTATCCCGGTGGAGGTAATTTCTCCTATATACCAAGAACACAATGAGGAATATTTGATTGAATGTCTTGAGAATTTAGAGAACAAGCATATATTTCTTGAAATTGAATAGGTATTTCTGTCACTGACATGGAATGCACTACCGAACAGAGAGAGAAGTTCGGATAGATGCTAAAATGAAGCTGTTAAGGAGAGTAAAAGACATGAAAAATTAAAAGCTCATAAAAAGAACTGTAAATAACCACACACCCTGATGTCACACCAGTGCTATATATATATATATATAGAGAGAGAAAAGCCTGATTTCAGTGGCTTTATCTATCTCCAAAGTAGCAATAATTTCAAATTGTCCTTGATCCGTGCTTTGGCTCTGGTTAACCATTCTTGTAAATAAATATAGTTAAGAATTTCGGATTACTAAAGTATGATGGCTAAGCTTAACTAATAATTTAAAAATTTAATTAAATATTCTTAAAATCAATTTTTGAAAACAATCAAAGACAATTCGCAATAACTTTATCCATTTTACCTCAATAAATGTTAGTATATAGTTTGTTCTAAAAAATATTCTATTTGAGGTGAAGTATGGAGACTGTATTTATGTTGTCCTTTGCAGACATATTAAGTGATATTTTGGCTGCATTGGGTGTAGTTTTGAATGGGATTCCCCAAGGATTGTTGGCCTTATCCTACGGCTTTGCCAGTATTCCTACCGGGATAGGATTCGTGGTCGGAGCTGTTGCCTGTATGGCTTTAGGATCGGTAGCACCAATTTCCTTTCAAGCTGAAACAATTGTTTTAGCCGGAACCATGGGAAAGAATCTACGGGAACGTTTATCAATGATCTTATATGCCGGCCTAATAATGGTTGCATTAGGACTTACCGGTACTTTAAGTTTTATTGTTGATTTAGCTGGTGATACTGTTATTAATGCGATGATGGCGGGTGTAGGAATTCTCTTGGCCAAAATTGCATTAGAGGGTCTTAAGAAAAACAAATTAGTTACCGGAACTTCATTAATTAGTGCAATTCTGGTTTATTTCTTCCTAGGTAACAATCTGGTCTTAACGATTATTATTTCAGTTGTTGTTTCCAGTATCGTAGCGAAAATAGCTAAACAAGATATCGGTGGTGGGATCACAGATGAAGTTAAAAAATTAAAACTGGTTAAACCAACTTTTAATTTGAATATCTTGCGCGGTGCCTTGGCACTGGCTTGCTTAACAATTGGGGCTAATATTGCTTTCGGTAGTATTACAGCCGGTATGACTGAAGGTATGGCAGTTAATATAGATCATCTTACAGTTTACTCGGGTTTGGCTGATGCGGTGAGCGGGTTATTTGGTGGAGGTCCCGTCGAAGCAATTATTTCAGCCACAGCGGCGGCTCCTCATCCGGTCACTGCCGGTGTGATTATGATGTTAATCATGGCTGCCATATTGTTCTTGAGACTTTTGCCTAAAATTGGCAAATATGTACCCAGTGAATCTATTTTTGGTTTTCTTTTTATCTTAGGTGCGGTTGTTACAGTTCCGGTCAATGCGGGTATTGCTTTTGGCGGTACGATCCCGGGTAATGCAATTGTAGCGGGAGTTACTTTGGTTGTAACTGCAGGTTCGGATCCGTTTTTCGGCTTGGTATCAGGTACAGCGTTACGTTATTTATTTGAAGCAGGAATCATTTAAGATATCTAAAGAAGCACTTGATTAATTTACTTTTATGAGGGGAGAAACAGATGACTCATTATGAATTAAAAATAGCGGGACTGACTCGTCAGTTGCCGATTATTAAAATAGCTGACGACTTGGCAATTGCCAGTTTTGTAATTTTAGGTGATGCGGAGATTGTAGAGAAAACTGCCCCTGAATTGCTCAAGCGGTTACCGGAGATAGATGTAATCGTCACAGCAGAAGCAAAGGGAATTCCTCTGGTTTATGAGATTAGCCGCTTATTGCAGCTTTCACGTTATGTCGTAGCTCGAAAAAGTGTAAAAGTTTATATGGAAGATCCGTTCAGTGTTGAATTGGATTCTATTACCACAGCAAAGTCACAAAAATTGTATTTGGCAAAAGAAGATGTTGAATTAGTTCAAGGCAAGAGAGTAGCGATTATTGATGATGTTATTTCAACCGGAGAATCGCTCAATGCACTTGAAAATTTAATCAGACAAGCAGGCGGAGAGATTGTTGCTAAAGCGGCAATTCTCGCAGAAGGTGATGCAGCAAAAAGAGATGATATTATCTTTCTTGAAGAATTACCTTTATTTCCTGTAGATTAGTTGTTATTAAAGCGGTTACTGCCGGAATTCGCTCAGCAATAAAGAGCCGTCTTTGCCACTTAGTTCAAGAGCAAAGTATCTGGTAGTGCCGCTTCTGTCAATATATGCAATGCCATATTGCGGTATAGTTTCAAAATATGTCAAATTAGCCACTATGAAACGTTCAGAAGTCAACTCATCCAGGGCAAATAACTCTCTTGTTAAGAAAGAAATATTTCCTAAGTCATCAATATTATCTAATTCTAGTTCGAGAATTTTAAAATTTTGCAAATTGTTTTCTGTAGTGAATACAACTCTGACCTCCGGATCGGGCTGTTCAACACTAAATTCATCATAAACAGAAGAATTATCCAACACATCCTCGGCCCAATGGACATTTACTTCTGAACCAATGGTGTCAGTAGCTTCACTAACAGGACTATGCTGAGAAAAGGGAATTAATTCTATGTTTTGAATTTGTTTTAAAAGATCTGATTCGATCTGCCAAAATTCTTCATCACTGATTGCCAGCTCCTCTGAGACAGACTTATCCCAAATGCCGGAATTATTGTGATAAAATCCGATTTCTTGAAAATTATCATCTTTCTCATAACTGAAAAAATAATCATTGCAAGTTAAAGATAAGCCGTCCGGTGTAAGAGTATATGTCCCAAAGATACTATAAATCGCTCCATTTGAGCCCTGATAGAAAAAATCAGCATCGCCAATATAACGGTAGCTGCTTCTGGCACGTCCTTCAAAAGAGAAAACCGGCTCGTCATTTACACAGGTATATATTGCCAAAATAACATTACCGTAAGCAACGGAGTTGTCTTTTTCTGCAATTGCAACAATTAAAAGCTCCGGAATTCCGTCTTCGCTAATATCTTGAATAGCATAACCTACGCTAGCCAAGGCATCATTTGTTTCCATAAATGAAATTGCTTCAAGTAAACCCATTTTGCCGTCACCTATTTGATAATCTTCGGAGCCGCTTAAGATAAGGTTATAGTAGCTATCCAACACCTCAGTGTAAATTTTCGTATAATCAATTTTAGGTTTTTCGGGTTCAGTTTGTGAGATATTGTCAGTAGTAGTGATTTCTGTGGTTTCACTGGTAGTTTGCTCTTCAGCATTAGCGTCAGTTCGGACAATGTCAGTTGTTTCTTTTTTGTCAGAATCAATAAGCCCGGGAACAATTTTATTAATACCACATCCGGAAAGCAGTACAAATATTAAAGAAATTAAAAGACCATAAATTAATGACTTAGATTTCATTTTTTACCTCACAAACTATTTTGGCTAGAGTGAAAAGTTGTTTTATAATAAATACATTGTATCATTCTCTAATAAATTACGCCTGAATTATAATAATTGAATCTAGGATTTGGTACTGATATTTGGTGATAAAGTTCTTGTGTAGTTTGAAATCTTTATGTAATAAATAATAATGAATATCTATATGGTGATTTTATGGAAAGATTAGATAAAATTTTAGCGAAATCGGGATATGGTACTCGTAAAGAGGTCAAGCAGCTGATTCGAGCCGGAAGGGTTGAATTGGCTGGTCAAGTTGTGACGGATCCCGGTTTAAAAATATCTGCCCCGGATGTTGATAATATTTTGCTTGATGGACTTAAACCCCAAATTCATTCCAGCTTGATCTTCATGCTGAATAAACCCGGAGGATTTATCACAGCATTATCAGATGCAAGACATGATACGATTGCTGAGTTTATTCCTCCTCAATGGCAAAACAAAGGTCTGGTCCCGGTTGGTCGTTTAGACAAAGATACTGAAGGCTTGTTGTTGCTGACTAATGACGGTCAATTATCGCATCGTATCTGTTCTCCCAAATGGGAAATAGAAAAAGAATATCATTTAATTGTCCAAGGTAGACCTTTTGATCAGCAAGATGTGGAAAAATTTGCTAATGGTTTCAAAACACGTGATGGTACTGAATTTAGGCCTTCTAAGTTGGAGTTGATTGACGGATTTGAAGCTTATCTTACAGTCTTTGAAGGACAATATCATCAGGTAAAACGTATGGCGAAATCAACCGGGCGTGAAATTAAGTACTTACGACGTATTCGTATAGCTGATCTGGAGCTTGATCCTGATTTGAGTTTGGGTGAATTACGAATGTTAACAGATGAAGAGCGGGAAAACTTATATTCTGCATGTGATTTGAAGGACAAATAGATTATTATTTTCTTTTGATTAACAATTAATCTCTAAATAGTTAATATATTTTAAGTTTAAAACGGGGGAAAATTGTATATTTTAGCGAAATGCGTGAAATGTAAGCTGCATAACATGGATTTTACAATTGTTTTATCTTGAACTAACAAATCATGGTTAAGATATTTTTGGTCTCAAGAAGAATTTGATTTCTCGATTCAGAGAAGTTTTCTTCAAGAGAAATTAATAACATAACCTAACTATTTGGAGGTAAAAAAAATGAAAAGTTTAAAAAAATATTTAGTAGCAATTTTAAGCTTAATTATGGTCATTTCAGCTGTTGCTGCATGTGGCGGTGGTAGTGAAACACAAGAAACAGAAACTACTGCAGAAGAAACAGTGACGGAAGCTGAAAAAGCTACGGATGTTGAAAAGGAAACCGAAGCAGATACAGAAGCTGACACAGAAACTGATTCTGACGCTGATGGAAAAATGGGACAAATCAATGTTTATACTCGTGATGCAGCCTCGGGAACTCGTGAAGGTTTTGAAAATGTAGTTGATTTTAAAGATCAATTAACAGATAACGCCAATGAAGTTGCATCTAATGGTGAGATGGCAACTCAAGTGGGCCAAGATGCTCAAGCAATCGGTTATGTTTCATTAACAACTGATTTTGAAGCTAATAATTTACACCCTGCTTCTTATGAAGGAGTAGAGCCAACAGTAGATAATGTCCTGGACGGTAGTTATCTTTTGAACAGACCTTTTTGCTACACTACACGTGCTGCAGGAGATTATGAAAGTGATGAATTGGAACAATTAGTAAAAGCTTTTATCGTATTCATGACTGAGTCGACAGAAGGTAAAGAAGCAGTCTTAAGCGCAGGCGGTATCGTTGATGTAGAGGACAGTACTTCTTGGGATGAGTTGAAAGCTGACCATCCGATCGTTGATCAGGACAATTCAGGACTCACCATTACAACCGGAGGCTCAACTTCAGTTGAAAAAACATTGGTAGCGGCTTTAGATGCTTTTAAACCTTTAGCAGGAAATTTTGAAACAGTTGTCAATCAAACCGGTTCATCTGATGGTTGGGCACGTACATTAGGCGATGACAAAGACGGTCCGAATGCTTCGGAGATCGGATTTGCTTCACGTAACTTCAAAGATGAAGAAGATACCAGTGATGCTATCAGTTCAGGTAAATACTGTGATGACGCTATCGTAACCGTTGTAGAAAAAACAAATTCGGTAGTTGATTTTACACAACAACAATTATTTGATATCTTCACCGGTGCTGTAACAAATTGGGAAGACATTGCTAAATAACATTAAGCAATAAATAAGTTTTATTAAGCGAGTTTATATGACTAGTGAACAACAAAATAGTAAAGCTTTAATCAGAGAACGGTCTAAAAAACGCCGTTCTCTTTATAAATCAGTAGATAAAGCTATGCAGTTTGTTTTCCGGTTTTGCGGATTATTGGCTGCTTTGATGATTATTCTGATTGTATTTTTTGTAACTGTGCGGGGTATTCAGGTTTTCTTACCGAGTTATGATGACCCTGTTTCATTGAGGGAATTCCTGACTGGCATGAGATGGCGTACGGACCAAGGTATTTACGGTGTTTTCTTTATCGTAATTAACACATTAGTAACTGCATTTTTTGCCGGATTGATCGCTTTTCCCTTATCAACTTTATCTGCTCTGATGATCGTGAAAATTGCTCCCAAAAGATTGAGCAATATTTTGACAACAGTAGTTGAATTATTGGCTGCTATCCCTTCTGTTGTTTATGGTGTTTTTGCTTCGGGTGTGATTACCGCAATTGTAAAAAGAATTGCCAATTTATTCAACTATACGACTTTCGGCGGAAATTCGATGCTGGCAGCGATATTATTGTTGGCAATCATGATTTATCCAACTATAACTTCTATGGCTGTTGTAGCTATTCGCGCTGTGCCGGAAAGCCATGAACTCGGTTCTTTAGCTCTTGGAGCTTCCAGAACTCAAACTAACTTTAAAGTTGTACTCTCGTCTGCGAAGTCCGGAATCTTTGCCGGTCTTATTCTTGGTTTAGGCCGAGCGTTCGGCGAAGCGACAGCCGTTTCAATGGTTGCCGGTAATGCGTTTACCGGTCCGACTTTAAACCCGTTTAATTTGGTCCGAACTTTGACTACGACAATGTTACAGGGCTTGCATGAAACAGTAGGTACAGACTACGATATCCGCTTTTCTGTGGGGATTGTTTTGATGCTGGTCATTTTATTCAATAATCTGGCGATCAATGCTCTGCGAAGAAAGATAGAGTCCGGAGATTAGTGTTTGATCTTGGTTGTGAGGAAATATGAGTAGAATTAGGATAATAAAAGATAGAATAGCTGAGAGTTTTACTTGGCTATCCTCAGGTATTTCTGCCTTAGTTTTAATTGCCATTTTTGTTTTCATTTTTAAACGAGGCTGGTCAACTTTAAGTTGGGATTTGTTAACCAACAATTATAATTCAGAAAATTTAATGGCTGCTTATGATCATATTGAATGGGAAAGTTATACTGATTTCAGTAAACCTGACAGCTTACCTGAAGGTTCTTATTTTTCAACTAAATATGGTATTGCTTTTTCAGATAGCATTTCAGCTGAAAAAGAGCAGTTAATGGAGGTTGTATACCTTGATTCTGAATCTCCATTGCAAGATGGTAAAATAACCACTGCCGGACCGAGACAAGGTGAAACTTTCGGTTTAGAAAAAGGTTTATATTTAAAGAAAATATCTTTTATTAATTTAGAAGGTGAGAAAAAATCGGCCGGTTTAACCGCAACCCAAGGAAAAACTTCTGAAGAATTAGTCACAATTCTGGACAATCAATCACAAAGTGTTGCTGATTTTTATGCCCAAACCGAAGGGGGAGGTCTCAGAGGTTCTATTATTACGACTTTATTATTAATCGGTTTAACCTTAATTATTGCACTTCCTATCGGTGTTTTTGCTGCTATTTATCTACATGAATTGGCACCGAAAAATAAAGTGACAGCGTGGCTTCGATCATCGATTGAACTATTATCCGGAGTTCCGAGCGTAGTTTTTGGTTTGATGGGTATGACTATGTTATTCAACGTAACAAAATTGATGGGGATTACAGGCCAGAGCACAATGCTTGGCGCACTGACTTTAGCTGTTATTTTGTTACCTGTTATTATTAGACAAACTGAAGAAGCTTTGATCAATGTTCCTGATGGATATAGGATGGCCAGCTTGTCGATGGGGGCTACTCAATTTCAAACTATTTATAAAATTATCATACCGAATGCATTACCAGGCATACTTAGCGCTACTTTATTATCGATCAGCCGGATAATTGGCGAATCGGCTGCTTTGATTTTTACTATGGGTACAGCTATTACCGATAATCCTGCTTGGAATGCAAGAGGTACTTCATTAGCGGTACATATTTTTACTGTAATGAGCGGTGAACAGCCAAACTTTGAACTTGCTTCAGCTATTTCAATTGTTATTTTGTTTATAGTTTTAATTTTGAATATCAGTGTTAAGTACCTTACTTATAGGATGACCAGAGATAAAGAAGACACAAAACATAAGAAAACTAAAGCTAAAGTTGAAGCTAAAGCTTAAGCACGTTAAATTATTCTAAAAGGAGTAATCAATATAGATGAGACAACAAACTGATGTAAAACTTGATAATGCTTTTGTGGTTAATGATTTGGATCTTTACTACGGGGATTTTCAAGCTTTGAAGAATATTAATATCAAAATTCCCTTAAATAAAGTTACTGCATTTATCGGTCCTTCCGGATGCGGCAAATCAACCTTGCTTCGTTGTTTTAACCGGATGAATGACTTAATCGAAAGTGCCCGAATTGAGGGAGAAATTTATCATCATGACACTGAAATACATGGTAAAGAAGTCGATGTTGTTCAACTGAGAACGGTAGTGGGTATGGTATTTCAACAGCCGAATCCTTTTCCAATGTCAGTCTATGACAATGTGGCTTATGGTTTGCGCTGTCAGGGAGTTAAAGATCGTAGAATTTTAGATGAAGTTGTCGAAACTTCATTAAAGCAAGCTGCATTATGGGATGAGGTTAAGGATCACCTTAATCGCAATGCGACTAAATTATCCGGTGGACAACAACAAAGACTTTGTATAGCTAGAGCTATTTCTCTAACACCGGAAGTTATTTTGATGGATGAACCTACATCAGCCTTAGATCCGATTGCAACGAGCAAAATTGAAGATTTGATCATTGAACTGAAAAAATCATATACGATTATTATTGTGACTCACTCAATGAGTCAGGCTGCCCGGATCAGTGATATGACGGCATTTTTCTTATTGGGAGAAATGATTGAATACGATGACACGGATATAATATTTCATAATCCGGCCGACCAACGTACAGAAGATTATATTTCAGGTAAATTCGGTTAATTATGTATGTATTTATTTCACATAAAATAATAAAATTTATCTATACTGAATGAAAAGGAATGATATATATGATCCAGAGAAAAAGTTATCAACAAGAATTAGAAGAATTGCATAATAGTATGATCCGTATGGGTTCTGATGTTGAAGAAGCGATCCATAATGCAATCACCAGTTTGACTGAGAATGATCTTGAATTAGCTAATAAAGTCATTGAAAAAGATGATGAAATAGATGAACAAGAACACAAGATAAATCAGGAATGTATTTTATTAATAGCGCGTCAACAGCCGGTTGCCAGAGATCTACGTGAGATAACTTCTAATATGAAGCTGATTACCGATTTGGAAAGAATTGCTGATCATGCTGAAGACATTGCAGAACATGTAATCTTTATGAATGAAAATGGCTTCAATGTAACAGTACCGCATGATGTGGTGCAAATGGCAAATCACACGCAAAATATGATTCATGCAGCATTAGATGCTTATGTTGAACGTAACTTGGAAAAAGCTAAACGAGTTGCAATGATGGATATTAGAATCAATGCCCTTTATAATAAATTAAAGAAATATTTTGTGCGCCAAATCAAACTAGATCCCAATTCGGCTCAAGCAATGGTTGAGATGCTGATGATCTGTCACCATTTGGAACGTGTAGGTGATCATGCACAAAACGTAGCTGAATGGATAGTCTATTATATTGAAGGTCAATATTCGAGTTTTTCTGAAATTAGAAAAGAAGTCGAACATGACAATGAGCAAGATGAAACTTAAGTAGATTAAAGATATAGGTAGATTAAAGATATTAGAGGTAAACCGTGAGCGAACAGCCATTAATAGTTGTTGTAGAAGATGATCAATCAATAGCTGAACTGATTCTTTATAATTTAGAGAGTGAAGCTTATGACGTATTGCATGCCGAGTCCGGTGATCAATTGTTTGAGAAACTCTTACACGAGAAAAGATCCGTCGCCTTATTTATCTTGGATGTAATGTTACCTGGGCAAGACGGTTTTGAAATATGTCGAAACCTTAAGCGAGATATCAAGAATCAATGGTCTTCTTTTTTGTTTTTAACGGCACGTTCTACAGAAAAAGATAAGCTTGAAGGTTTCAATGCGGGTGCTGATGATTTCTTAATTAAACCTTTCGGGATGCGAGAGTTATTAGCCAGAGTCAAAGTCTTAGTTGAGAGAAATAAAGAGCGGATTGCTTTAAGTGAAGGTAAGATCCTGGCTTTAGAATTTGATGATCCTGATGCTTTATCTGCTGAGTCCGAGACAATCACTATCGGCATTATCACAATTGATGATGCAAGACATCGCATTTATAAAGAAGGTTCAGAAATTGAAGTAACGCATCGAGAATATGAGTTATTGAAATTTTTAATGCAAAATAACGGTTTGGCATTTACCAGAGATGACTTATTAAATCATGTTTGGGGTTATGAATATAGTGGCGAAACCAGAACGGTTGATGTTCATATCAGACAATTAAGACGCAAGTTGGAGCCGGATCCGTCTGAGCCGGAATACATCCAGACGGTAAGAGGTGTAGGTTATCGTTTTGTGGAGAGTATTGATTAGCTGTAATTTACTAAATAGTTTGGAAAGGAATCCATGAAAAAACAATATTTACTGCTGGGTAATGCTCTGTTTCTCATCTTGTGCGTTCTGGTTTGCGGATTTAATTTCCTTCAATTAAAGTCTGATTATCTGCTTAAAACAAAAGATTATTTAGCAAGTGTTACAGATTATCTTGATTCTGAATTAGAAAGATCCGGTTTATCAGAAACAGCGATTAATCAAGTAATTGATAAAACTTTGACTGTTTTTCAAGACTTTGATTCAAGTCTTCGGATAACTGTAATGAATGATAACGGTAATGTTCTAGCTGATAGTGATTTTTCTTTGGCAGATCTGAATAATCACAGAGCGCGGGAAGAGGTTTATGGTATCATTTCCGGCGATAACGTTTATATCAGCACACGTTATTCAGCTACCGAAAATGTTGACCGCATATATTACTCTGTCGGTGCAAAAAACCAGCCTGCGATAATTAGAGCAGCTGTCAGTTTGAATTATTTAAATACAGCTAAATGGAATATTGTTAAACATGGAGTGATAATCGGTCTGCTTATTTTAGCTTTTTTTAATTTTATAGTATTAAAGTCCACAAAAAAGTTAGATGAACATGTTGCAAATAATCTTCAAGCTTTAGCTAAAATCAAGTCAGGTGAACTTGCAACCAGAATGCATAGAGATAGATATTCTTATCCCGAGCTGATTGAGATGTCGGAAAAGTTTAATCAAACTATGGAGGTTTTGGAAACGAATTTCACTGTATTAGAATCTGAGAAAACTTCACTGGATGCGATGGTAAACTCTTTGATGGAACCTTTAGTCGTTGTAAATAAAGAACTGCAAGTAGTTTTTGCCAATCAATATGCTAAAACTTTATTTAAAAGAGATATTGATCCTAAAGTGACTCCATACCCATTTGTATTGTTAACCCATGAAAATGAGCTTGACGGTATTTGTGAAAAAGTGATGAGCTCCGGCGAAACAATCAGGAAAGAGTTTGTTTTGATGCTTACCGGTGGGTATAGAGCTTTTCAAGTGACAATATCTCCCGTTGGTTCTGAACATGCTGTTGTTTTATTCAATGATTTTTCTCTTGAATATGAGGCTCGCAAGTTGAGATCGGATTTTGTTGCTAATGTAACACATGAATTGAAGACTCCTTTAACTTCAATACGCGGTTTTGTCGAAACTCTGCGCGGTCGTAAGGATCTGGAGCCTGATCAAACAAACAACTTTTTGGAGATTATTGATATTGAAGCTGCCAGATTAGAGCGTCTGATTAATGATATTTTGAACTTATCGGATATTGAACGACTTAAAATCGATTCAGGTTTAGAAAATTTTGATTTAGTTGAGTTGGTAGATGAGTGCTTAGTTCAATTAGATGAACAAGCAAGTGAAAAGAGAATTAATCTCATACCGGGTGACGAGCCTGTATTTTTACCTGTTCAAGCAAATCGTGACCGGATTAAGCAAGTCTTATTAAATTTGTTGGAAAACGCGATCAAGTATCATAAAGAACAGGGTAGTGTCTGGATTGATCTTGAACGTGAAGCTGAATATGTCACAATTAAAGTTAAAGATGATGGTTTTGGAATCGATGAACAGTCTGTGAGACGAGTGTTTGAAAGATTTTATCGAGTAGATAAAAGTCGCTCACGTTCACTTGGCGGTACAGGCCTCGGACTCTCGATCGTAAAACACATTGCTCTTTTGTATGATGGTGAGGCGACAGTTCAAAGCACACCGAACCTTGGTACAACTTTTACAGTTCGCTTAAAAATTTAACTTTCAGTATTGATTTTGCTAAGATAGATACATTCTTTTTCGAGGTGTATTTATGACTTTTAATGATAAATCTTCTTTATCCGAATCAAAACCGAATGATGCTCATAGAAGTGCTGTAGCCAATGAAATTCAAAGACTATCAGCCGAAATTGAGAGATTAAATCAAGCTTATTATGATCTGGATGCTCCACTAGTCTCTGACGCGGAATATGACTTGATGCTCAGACGTTTAGAAAATTTGGAAAAGGAATATCCTGAATTTGCCTCGCCCGATTCTCCGACTAGGCATGTAGGGGGAGAAGTAGCAAGCCAATTTGTGTCTGCCGCTCATCGTTCTCCGATGCTCAGTTTAAATGATGTTTTTTCGACTGATGAAGTTTTGAATTTTACCAATAATATTAGACAACAATATCCCGATACAACATTCATCGTTGAACAGAAGATTGACGGTTTATCAATCAGTCTTGAATATAATTCAGGTGTTTTGATTCAGGCATTGACGAGAGGAGACGGTGTGTCTTCGGGTGAAGTTGTTACAGACAATGTTCGCCAAATCCAAACTGTACCACAAGTGTTAAGTGAGTCGATCTCCGACTTGATTTTACGTGGTGAGATCTACATGACCAAACAGCGCTTTGAGCAAATAAATCAAATTCAGGAAGCTAAGGGAGAGAGAAAATTTGCCAATCCGAGAAATTCAGCTGCCGGCACTCTACGCCAGTTAGATCCGAATGTAGTTCGGGAACGCGGTTTGAGCATTTTCATTTTTAATGTTCAGCTCTGGGAAGATATGCCTGTAGATAGCCATCATGCAACCTTGGATTACCTGCAAAAACTCGGTTTCCCGGTCAGTCCGCACTATTTCCTATGCAAGACGGACGATGAGATTGTAGCGGCAATAGAAGCGATTAACAAGGTTCGTCCGGATCTTGATTATGGTATTGACGGTGCAGTGATTAAAGTTGATTCATTATCTCAAAGAGAGGAGCTTGGTAGCACCTCAAAAGCTCCTCGTTGGGCTGTCGCTTATAAATATCCGGCGGAACAACAACAAACCAAAGTTCTAGATTTGATTGCCCAAGTCGGGCGTACGGGCAGGATTACTCCGATGGCACTTTTAGAGCCGGTACTAATCGATCAAACAACGGTTTCTCGCGCAACTTTACATAATCAAGCTTATATAGATAGTCTTGACATTCGTTTACATGATACTGTTACAGTGCAAAAAGGCGGTGATATTATTCCGGGAATTATTGCTGTCGATTATTCACAAAGAGAAAGTGGTGTTCAACCATATAAATTGCCTGATTTTTGCCCTGTTTGCGGTGCTCCGACCGAATATTTGGATGGAGGTGCTAATCTATATTGCACCGGTTCCGATTGTCCTGCTCAACTTGCCAGAAAAATCGAATACTTTGCTTCAAAAAGTGCAATGGATATTGAGGGTTTAGGTGAATCTACAGTGGAGAGCCTTTTAGCCAAAAATCATTTGCAGCATGTTTCAGACATTTATCGTCTATATCTTAAAAGAGATCAGTTGATAAAAGAAGGTGATATAGGACGTACAAAACGGGTTGATAACTTATTAACGGCGATTGAGAAATCAAAGGACAATTCATTTGATCGTTTTATTTCTGCACTTGGTATTCATAATATTGGTCCTCAAACTGCCAAAAATATTGCTGAATATTTTCCTGAAATTGATAGCTTAATGGCAGCAGATCAAAATGATTTGGAGCAAGTTCCTGATGTCGGTCCGACCGGTGCCAGATCAATTGTTGAATTTTTTGCTCAAGAACAGACCAAGAATCTGATTGCAGATTTTAAAAGTTTAGGTCTGAATTTCACTTATGATCTTGCTGAAAAACCAGCTGAAGATTTGTTTTTCCAAGATCAACGTTTCGTCTTGACCGGAACTTTGCCGACTTTATCACGTGCCGCTGCCAGAGAAATTATTGAAAAACATGGTGGAACTGTGACTTCCGCAGTTTCCGGCAAAACGGATTATGTTTTAGCGGGAGAAAATGCAGGCAGCAAACTGGACCGCGCACAAGAGCTGAATATCCGAATCATTTCCGAAGCGGATCTGTTTGAAATGCTTGACTGATAACTGTGTATTAAAGAAGATTTTAGCTATCTGGTTTTAATCAAGCAATTGAGATATTATTAAACAATAGAATTTTACGGAGAGATTTAATGCCCTTATATTTTATTTTTTCATTAGGTGTAAGTATTGTCTTGGCCTTAGCTTTACTTGCTTTACTGATTACCAGATTGCAAGTCAACTGGACAGGTCAAAATAAAATCGGCATAGCTTTTCTCCTGCCAGTTGTTATTACGATTATTTTTGTACTGGTAATTTATTTTGATACTCAGCCTAAAGTCGTAGATCTGGTAAATTTAATCCAAGGCAATACTAAAACTGTAGAAGCCAAGGGAACGGAGATTATTACCCGAGGTAATAATTTGATTATTAAAAATAAAGTCTACTTAATCAGTCCTTTTTATGAAAAGATTTCTGATGAATGGACTTATCGGTTTACGTATTTACCAAACAGCAGCATTGTCGTGGCTGAAGAGCATGTGGCAACTTTACCCGTGATTGAAGAGATACCGATCGAAGAAGATCCGATTGTTACATCCGAAAATCAGAATGAAACTGAGATTGAAGAACCGATACTGCCGGATTAAAATACTTTTCCAGTTTTTAGACCTTAACAAATAAAACAATCTCTTGTAATGATTCACTTGAATAATTTACAATAACTTATATAATCAATATACTAAAAAATTCTAATTTTACCTTCAGTTAATTTATTTCTTTTACTGGGAGGTAAATCAAATGACCAACAATTTAGAGAAAATTCATCAAACTCCTGATTTGCATTTTTCAATTTGTAGTACAAATAAGGAATTATTCATGAAATTTGAACAAGCTATGAAAAAGCGTGGTTTGATTGGAATTCCTGATCTACAAGGTAACTTGCATTATATTGTAGACGGGCGTAAAGGATTTCCAACGGCTTATCAAAAGGTAAAAAGTACGACTTTTCAGTTAATGGAAGAAAGAAGCAAAGAACAAAATGTAAAAATTCAGCAGGTTGAAGAGATAGCAGACCATTTGATCAATAAGTATGAATTTGATAATTCATTGATTGGTACAAAATTTTTGCGTTATATGATTATTTATAGCTTAATGGATAAATCTTTACTCGTATCTTTTTCCAAAAATCTTTATCCTGCAATTGCCAATATATTCTCAAGTAATCCGGATAAGGTTTGTTACTGTACTCGTTATACCTTACGAAAACTTAAACAGCTTGAAAATGAACAACGTAAAATAAAGATTGCTAAAGAGTATTTATTATCTGAAGATGAGTCTTATAGTAATCGCAATGCTTTACATAAATTGATAGCTGAAGGTGAGAGTCTATTACAAGAAGATGAAGAGGGATTAACTTACGAGAATCTTCATTAACTACAGTATAAAAAAGGCTGTCAATAGAAAACTACTGACAGCCACGCTGCGTATTAATTAGGTCGAAAAGAATTAAGAATTAACACGTTCTTTTAAATTTTTGCCAGCTCTGAAAGCAGGTGATTTAGAAGCAGGAATTTTGATTGGTTCTTTTGTAGCAGGATTTCTGCCCATACGTTCTGCACGATGACGAACTTCAAATGTTCCGAAACCGACTAAAGTAACTTTTTCTTCTTTTTCGAGTTCTTCTGTGATTGTTTCTAAAATAGCATTTACTGCTTTTTGGCTATCCTTTTTGCTTAAAAGTGTTTTTTCTGCGACTGCAGCAATTAATTCTGTTTTATTCATTAGGAGCCTCCTTCTTTATAATGCAAAAGCTATTATGCTTTGTTTGTCTGGTTTTTGTCAATAGTAAAATCCTTAAAATCCACGTATATCAAGATATTTGGCAGTTTTTGTCCAGAATATTTAGAATAATAAGCCCGAATAGCAAAATTAATAAAAAATTTTTACTTTATCTAAAAGTGTAAATAGAAAATAGTTGAAATAATCGCTAATTCAGGCTTTTCAGATTTGTTCCTCTTTTGATGCATAGGATTAAGCTATTTTCAAATAATCAATCTAGCAAAAATAATCACAAATCCTCTGATTAATAATTACAAATGAGAATAGAATTGTCTATCAATTTAAGCATCTTATTTTAAGAAAAGACTTACATCTTTTCAGAGTTTACTATCTTGAATGCAAAACAAGTTTTATTACATCAATAGTTGTAATTCCTTACTCAGAATACTAGATAACTGATAAAAAAAGTGCCTTAGATGATAGTTAATCAAATAAGACACTCAATCTGGTCGGAGTGACAAGACTTGAACTTGCGACCTCGTGCACCCCAAGCACGCACTCTAGCCACCTGAGCTACACCCCGATTTCAGAAATCTATTCTAACGAATAAGTTCGGATTGTGTCAACTATGAAACTTTTTATAACTATGTTTATGACTTAATCAGAATGTATCGAATAGAACAAATCTTAATCACTCTATGCTAAAATAATGCATATTAGAGTGTCTAATAAATTGTTTGAAAACATTAAGAGCGATTTACAAATAGAAGGAGAGATTTTAAATGAAAAAAAGACAAAACTATATATCTTGGGATGAGTATTTCATGGGGATAGCATTATTGTCGGCTGAAAGAAGCAAGGATCCTAATACTCAAGTAGGTGCTTGCGTTGTAAATTCAGATAATAAGATTGTTTCAGTCGGGTATAATGGAATGCCTCTTGGTGTTTCAGATGATGATTTTCCCTGGGCAAGACAAGGTAGCTATTTGGAAACCAAGTATCCATATGTTTGTCATGCAGAATTAAATGCAATTCTTAATAATCCCGGTATGTCTTTAAAAGATTGCAGCATTTATGTTCCTTTATTTCCTTGTAATGAATGTTCCAAAGCAATTATTCAATCCGGGATCAAAAAAGTTTATTATTTATCCGATAAATACGAGCAGGAGGACTCAACAATTGCTTCTAAAAGAATGATGGATGCAGCGGGTGTTAGCTACAAACAATTAAAGACCAACTTAGAAGAATTGAAAATCTCTTATCGTGTAGAAGACGTATAATTTCAAATACAAATATTATTAAAAAAACTGTAATCAAATCGTAAACCGAACAAAGTTTCCTTTTCTTGACACGGTCTAATTCTGATGTTAAATTATTAACAGAACAAATGTTCTGAGAGGTAAATTAATATGATTACAATTTTCTTTTATATATTCTTAATATTTGTAGGTAGTTTGGTTCTGTTCAGGATAAAGCAAGAACGAAATCTAGAAAATGAGCTTATTTCAGAAGTTATCGAACTTCAGCAAGATTTAGAAAATGATCTAAGAGCTGAAGAACAAGCTGCAATTAAATATAAGAGTGCAATGATCTCTCAAGCCATGCATTATAGCCAAAGGCATGATCAAAAACTCGGCTTGACCATTGTTCAATCTAAAACGCGTTTTGTTAAGCAATCTAAACCTTCACTTACAACTAAAATTCCTGATTTGTTTTTAGAAAATCAGGATAAAATTGCTTAATTACTGCTACTTCGTTATAATTCTAAAGCAGCTTAATTTTATGCAAATATGCTAAAGATTAAGTTGTGTCTTAAAAGACAAGGAAGCGTAGCGAAGTTGGCTGTAACGCGCCGCACTCGAAATGCGGTTGTCCAGCAATGGGCACGTGGGTTCGAATCCCACCGCTTCCGCCATTACATTTTTTAAAATGTAATAATTTAACCCCTCATGTGAGGGGTTTTTATTTTGTTTGAGCTATTTAACTATTTGGATAAAAAGATAAGGGTAGGGGCTTTAAAGATCAACTTAGGATAAAGAGGACAATTTATTCTGACAATTCCAGGTCAAAGTAAATTCTAATAAAATATTTACCTTTATATACTTTTGCTTTCAAATCGTTATCAGAATTGCTAAATGACAAATATTCATCATTGTAATTTTCATCAAAGTCTCTGCTCAATGTACTGTCAATGATTTCCTCTAATTGTTTGGGCTCCAGATAATCGTTGTCACTATAGTAATAAGTTACTGTCACGTTATTTAGATTATAATCACCTTCTGCGGAGATTGTTTTACTTACCATAGGTTTAGACATCAATCCCCCTACAAATTGGTTTTCAAAATTAATTGATTGCATTTCTAACTCGTTATCTATTTCATTATTTTCTATTTCCGGATTATCTTCAGATTCAAATAAGGTTGCTAAATCTAGAAGAGTTCCTTTTTCTAACAACTTGTTATAAATAAGGTCGAAATCCAAAAATTCGGGAGGATCTATCTTCTCTTTCGTTGTCTCGACAGCTATTACTTCTGATTCACTTTCGAGGATTGTTGTTTTGTTTTCCAATTGAGAATCATCGGTTAACTTAGAATCTTTAATTAATGATATGAAATTTTTACATCCGGCTGTACATAGAAGCAATACTACCAATAGTATGATTATTACTCGTTTCATATATTCTCCTCCTAATGATTACATCTGTTCTGTTAAGTTAAAAATTAAAAAGAGATCTGAAAAGCCTCTGGTAGAATGTTTTTGAAGAAAATTATCTACCTCCGAGAAAGGACAGTTCAGATCTCATGAAAAGTATATCAAATAATTCATCA
>JAAYKK010000124.1 GCA_012522435.1 Clostridiaceae bacterium
AAGTAGCTGAAACCAATATGCCGACACCGGATATTATGAATTTAGTCAACGTATCTACAGAAGGTGAATCTTGGGACATTCAAAAGATCAGCCTTTTAGGTACCGGCTCGACAGGGTTACCATCCTATGGAATGCCCGGCAGCTCACTTTATATGTATGTACCGGATGAAGAAAGTGTCTTGGAAATCAAAGAAGAGATTACAAATATCTTAGAGACGCAATAATAACAACTCAAGTTATCTTTAATTAGATAGGTAAGAATTAATCTAAAAAAGCAGTTGCCATTAATCTGGAAAACTGCTTTTTTAATTATCGAATAAATATTTTGAGAATTAGTCGTCGAGTATTGTTAAACTGATCGGGCAATGATCTGAACCGTAGTATTGATTGAGAATAGCCGCATCTACTACTCGGGGTCTTAAGTTCTCTGAAACATAGAAATAATCGATTCTCCAACCGACGTTACGCTCTCTAGCTCTGGTTTTATAATCCCAATATGAATAATTATCGGGTTCTTGATTAAACACTCTAAAAGTGTCAATTAAACCGCTTTCCACGAATCTATCGAGCCATGCTCTTTCTTCGGGCAAAAATCCTGAATTTTTAACATTCTCTTTTGGCCTAGCCAGATCAATAGCTTTATGAGCGGTATTCACATCACCGCAGACAATGATTGATTTTCCATCTGCCATCATGCTTTTGGCATGCTCTAAGAAATAATCGTAAAACTCTAACTTATATTGCAGCCTAGGGTCACCTGATTGACCATTGGGATAATAAATATTATACAAATAAAAACTATCATACTCGGCAAATTGAATTCTGCCTTCGGCATCGAATCTCTCTTCACCTAAACCATATTCTATCGAAATTGGCTCGGTTTTAGTATAAATTGCAGTGCCGCTGTAGCCTCTTCTGGTGCGACTGGAATTAAAATAGGCATGATAGTTTTCAATATTTTGTATTTTTTTCGGTAATTGTTCCTGCTCCGCTTTGATCTCTTGCAGACACATGATGTCAGGGTCCATTTCCTGTAACATTTCAACAAAACCTTTACGGCCTATTGCCCGCAGACCATTTACATTCCAACTGATTAACTTTTGCAAAGTAAACTCCTTAAAAATTAATAATATTTTATATCCAAAAAGGCATTATTTTTGAATAATGCCTCTCGATTTAATTTGTCTTATTTAGGATTTTTGTAGCTTCACGATAGCTTATTGTTGCTAGACGATGTTTATATTCGCGTAAAAACTCGGCAACCCAATCGGGATCCGTTTTGGAAAATTCACGCAAAGCCCAACCAATAGCTTTATTTATGAAAAACTCACGAGAATCGAAATTATTTTGAATTATTTCAGAAAGTAATTCTTTATTTGTATATTTCTTAAATCCTAATTGAAAAATAATTGCAGATCGACGTAACCAAATATTGTCTGCCTTACTCCAAGCAATCATTTCATCTTCTAATTCAGGATAAGTCATGACCAGTGTACCGATAGGTTTGTTCAGATTGTCTACCGTGTCCCACCATGATTTTGTGAGAACTAAATCTTTAATACGATCTAAATCTTCTTTTTCCAAGAAGTGTTGCATTAAGATCAAATAGTCGATAGCTACATATTGAAATTCGCGAAAATTTTGTTCCCAACATGCTTCAACGAATTCCCAATCAATTTCATTCTCTTCTCTAGCAGTATCAAATTGTTTCTTACTGGATTCTCTACGCCTTTCTGCCGGCACACCCAAAAATTCAAATTGATCTCTCATGTAGGAACTCATTTGTTTACCTTTTTCGGGATCACTGAGAATTAATATATCAGAGCAAAATTGCTTAAAATTCATTTACATTCCTCCAAAAAACAAAATCTACTCCATTATAACATATGAAAGAGAGAATCCTTATTGTTCAGATAAAATTGAACAATAAAAAACAGAGCGCTAATACTACACTCTGTTTTTTGTTTGTTCTTGAATAATTGTTAGGAAATTATTTTTTCCCGGTTGATTTTTTAGCAGTTGATTTCTTAGTTGCTGATTTTCTGGTAGTAGTTTTCTTGGCTGCGGCTTTTTTGGCAGTTTTTTTAGCCGGTTGTGGGATAATTTTATATGCTTCTTCTTCTCCCATTACTTCAACTAAATAATCTTGAGCCTGTTTACGTGTTAATTGACGTACTACAGTTGCGGAATATTTTGAATTATAACCGCCTTTGCCAACCAATAAAAATGAGTTAGCTGTTTTAGTATGGTATAAAAGTTCTTCAAATCCTGCCGGATCTCCGAAGTAACCTTCTGAATGTTGGGCGACAACTTCTAACTGTACGCCTAAATCTACATTTGTCATATTTTTCTCCTTTGTTTAATAACT
>JAAYKK010000125.1 GCA_012522435.1 Clostridiaceae bacterium
CTCTTCTACAAATTCTCATTCAAACAATTATAACATAACAAATTGTTTGAAAAACTCGTAAAGCTAAATTCTAAGTATTGCGAAATTAAATGAGTAAGCCGCCTGACAGTTCCTATAATTGAGATTCAATTAAGTCAATGTTCTTTTTGCTTAATTGATCCCAACGCAAATTCAATTCCTGTTTAAGTTTTTCCAAGCGCTCTTTTTCAGCTTCTCGTTTAACTTTTAAGGTTGAAGTTGAAATCATATCCTGAAAACTATAAAAATAAGTTTTAATACGTTTAAAGTCGGGTATTCTGCGATTAATATCTGCCAATAGCTTGTCTAAAATATCCGTAATTGAAGCCGATTGAAGCTCGGATTCCTCAAGTCTTTCTCTATCTATCACAAATTTAACAGACAAGATTTCTTGTTTAGCTCCGGATCCTTGCACAAAAACCAGCGAATCTTTAACTAATTCAAGGTCTTGTTCTTTAATCAATTGCTCTATCTCTTCAGGATAAACTTTTTTGCCATTATCCAGCACAATCATGGATTTCATTCTGCCTGTTATTTTAAGGCTGTTTGTCTTAGGATCTATTAAACCCAAATCACCGGAGCGAAACCAGCCATCTTCCGTAAAAGCCGCGGCTGTATCTTCGGGATTCTCATAATACTCCTGCATTAAGATCGGACCCCTGATTAGAATTTCACCGGGTTCAGTCGGATCATCATTATCGATTTTTATCTCAACTCCGGGTACCGGTTCACCGACCGTGCCGGGAATAGACGTAAAGTCATTGTTTCCTGCAGCGACCGGGGCGGTTTCCGTTAGACCATATCCTTCATAGACTCTGATCCCAATATCATTGAAAAAGTTAATTTGATCAATTTTCATGGGAGCAGCACCGATAATAGCTATTTCCAAATTACCAATTTGTGACAAAATTTCAGAGAAAAGTTTTCTTCTTAGATCTATTCTAAAAAATCTTAACAGTTTACTTAATTTGAGACCGAACTTAAGCTTACCCAACATACCTTGTCTTTTTGCTTGCTGCATTATTCTTTTATACATGCTGTCAAAGACTGCCGGCACTCCGATAAACATTTGAATGTCGTATTCCTGTAAATTTTGTTGGATATATCTCAGACCGTCACACATATGAATATGACCGCCAATTGACAGAACGCCTAAAATACCACAAGTACTCTCAAAAGTATGATTTAAAGGCAAAAAACTTAAACTACGCAGGCGCTTAGGAAAATCAATCATACCGTGTAAAGCTGCAACGTCACTCACAATTGCTCTTTGAGAAAGCAGGACTCCCTTAGCAAGAGCTGTTGTTCCCGAAGTAAAAATCAAGATACTCGCTTCATCCGGATCAACCGGTGTAAATTTTGCTTTGATTCCTTTGGCTTTTAAATTCTGACCAAGTTCAAGAGCTTCCTTAAACTCAATAAATTTAGTTGAATCAAGTTGAGTTTTAAGTTCAGCTAATTTAGCCAGATCTTTCTCCGGCAGTTGATGAATATTCATGATTTGGATCAGTTTCAAGTCTCTCAGACTTGTCAGATCATTTGAAAACTTAATTAAGGTCAGAGCATCAACACACAAAATATCGGTTTTAGAACGCACTACAAGCTGTCCCAATTCATGAGCAGTTAATAAATTATCTAAAGGAATTACCATGGCTTGGCTTTCAGTCGCTGCCAAATAGGACGTCACCCAAAGATAACTATTTCCGCCCACAATTCCCAAACGTTGATCAGTTAAATCAAAATCTGACCAAACAGTATTTAAATATTCTATCTGATCTGCTATTTCTTGATAAGTTAGATTAATCGGATCAGTACCCGGTTTTTCTCGATAGGTTAAAAAATGATCAGCAGCATGTTTGACATATGATTGTTGAAACATATCCGAGATAGTTTCATAAACCGGCATTTCATAATATGCCTTACCCTTAATAACTGTCATCATATCCTCCGGTAATCTGTGATGTTTCCAGATTAAAATAAAACACTGACAAATACAAATATAGTTAAAATCTTTCGATTGTCAACACTTTATTAAGATAAAATGTAATTAATGTTCTTCTAGGTTTCTATCTTCATATTCATTCATCGTCATACCATCATGTGTTTCCATAAAGGTCTGACGTTTTTCTACTCTGTATTTAACCATTTTTGCTCTGAATAATTCTGCATTGGTAGGTGGAGTCCAGCTGATTGCATTGGCTCCTGCATCAATAACTTCTTGAATACTTTCATCAGTTGGACCTCCGGTAGCAATAATCGGAACTTCAGGATAACGTGCCCGAATCCACTTAACTAATTTCGCAGTATCCTTGCCATCAGCCACATTCAAAATATCCACTCCGGCATTTAACTTATTATCAATATCGTCATAATGCGAAACTATTGTGCCAACAATTGGACAATCAACTAAATCGTCGAGCAGTCGAATAGTTGCCACGGTAGTGGGAGAGTTTACAACAACACCCATAGCTCCTCTTGCTTCAGCAAATTGAGCAACATTACCACTACGCATCCCGCCGGTACTACCTCCACCAACACCGGCAAAAACCGGTTGACTTGAAACTACCGTTATAGCCTCAATAATAGCCGGATGTGGTGTTTGCGGATAGACAGCTAAAATTGCATCAGCATCAGAATATGTAATCGTAGCAACATCAGTCGTAAAAATAAAAGATTTTACTCGTCGATTATGAATTCTAATTCCACTCGAATTACGAATAATTCCTGGTGTAATGATTAAAGAGTCTTCTCTTAGACTGGAAGTGACTTCCGGTACGAATTTTCTATTTTCTCTCAACATCTATCTACTCCTAAACATTTCTAACAATAAAATTATATAACCAATTTAACAGAAAATAATGATGTTATCATTAACAGTTTGTGTTTTTTTCGCGAAATAATGTGGGCGGTAAGTTAAATAAGATATTTGCTAAAATTATTGCAACAAAGCCACTGGCGAATCCATTATTATATAAATCCAAACCTCCATGAAAAGCAGAAGTCATTCTGGAAATTGCATAATGTAAAAATCCTGCAATGATCCCCGACACAAAACCAAATGTTCCACTGATTGGTGCAAGAGCAGTTCCAAAAAGACAGGTTATTAGAACTCCGCTACTCGCCAATTCCGCATCCGCTACAAAAGCGCTCAATAGTATCCCACCGACAACCGGCACCGTATTCAAGGGATGCTTGCCAATTGCAGCATATCCAAACACAGAAAGAATACCTCCTATAATAGGTCCGGTCAGATTTGCTCCGATCAAAAAGATAAATCCTATTGATAACAGACCCATAATTCCCATGTTAATCAAAGTTGTACCCGTACCAAAATAATCCAAGAATACTTCATTATGTCCACTATGTTGGATCAGTTTGCCATAAGAAGTGAATTTTCTTTCAAGAAAAATACCGAGAAATAGAACAAATAAAAAGTAAATTAAAAAGAAAATCAATAGATGATAAATTGTAACTTCAATTAACAGGTTTTGCCTTTCAACTTTAAAGTTAAAAATATCTAATAAAGAATATACAAGTATTCCAACCAAGCCGGTTGTGAATCCGACATTATACATTGTGTATCCCTGATGAAACTTGAAACATTTTTCCGCTAAAGACGGTATGAAAAATCCAATTAGCATACAACATAAAGTCGCAATTGGTAATGCAAATTTATAATCGACCTGAAGATGAAACGCAATCACACTAAAGACAGGGCCTAAAGCACCCAAATTAAATGCTAGAGGAATATATTCTGCAAAATCTTTTTTCTTATATTTACTATATAAATATGCGCCCAATATAAAGGGCAACACATTGACAATATTGACTCCAAAAAAAGCAAAACCTGCCGGCATAAAAACATTAGCTAGAACTTTACCAGTCAACTCTACTTTATTAACCCATATAATAACTAAAAGCAATAAAATAAAAATCGCATTATGGACTAAAGCTGCACCTATACCGCCGATTGCAATATAGCCTGAAAGCAGTACGGATGAAGATAAATTATCTTAATAATTCCATTTAAAATATTGTCAAATGAGTCTAAACTAAAACCCAAGATGAAAAATCCAGAAACTAAAACTAACAAAATCAACCAATGATATCTGTTTTTCGAAATACTTCTATTAAAATGTTCATTAGACATTAAAGATTAACGCTCCTCTAAATATTAATAAAATCCTTTAATCGTTTTTCCTATATTATAGCGAATAATTAATAATAAAACCTGTATAATCAAAAGTGAAGGAAAGAAAGAATAATTATGGAAAAAATAAAATATAAAAATCAAGAGTTTGAGATCAAGATAGTTTTCGAAGATAATCATTTAATAATTGTGGAAAAACCGGTAGGTTTGTTATCACAAGAAGATCGAAGCGGAGATCCGGATTTACTAAACATTATCAAAGAATTTTTGCGCGTTAAGTATAATAAACCCGGTGATGCCTGGTTGGGCTTGGTGCATCGACTTGATCGTCCGGTTGGCGGCTTAATAGCATTTGCTAAAACATCTAAAGCCGCTTCAAGATTATCTCAGCAGATTAGAGAACATAGATTCATCAGAAAGTATTCAGCTGTAACTCACGGATTGTTAACACCTAAGAATGCAGTTTGGGCGGACTATATTTCACGTGATAAAATTCAGGGGAAATATATTGCTACCACCAAACCGGATCCTGCCTATCGTTCGAAATATCAAAATTGTGCATTAGGCTATCAATTACAAAATTATCTGCCAAAACATCAAATTAGTTTAATCGAAGTAGAGTTAAAAACAGGTCGCAGTCACCAAATTAGAGCTCAAATGAAAGCACATGGTCACCCTTTGGTCGGTGATAGATTATATGGTAAAATTACCGACATAGATAGAAGTACTGACGGACCTGCTTTATATGCTTCATTTCTCCAATTTAAACATCCAACAAAACAAGAAATATGTATATTCAGAAGTAAATCCGAACAATACCCTTTTAATCTATTTAAGTAATCATTTATGATTAAAACAACAAGATAAAAAATGGAGTGAAATATGATCAAGACAAAAGATTTAATTACTTATGAAGGAACAATCGCCGAAAAATTGTTAGATCAGGTCGAATATCCTTGGCAAGCATTACCTTTAATCGAAGAATTTATTATAGAATTAGGTCCTACTTTACCGGATGCTGAATACAAGCAAATCGCTGATCAAATTTGGGTCCACAATACAGCAACGATTGCTGAAACCGCTTGTATTAACGGTCCACTAATCGTAGGCCCCTCAAGTGAAATCAGACATGCTGCTTTCGTTCGGGGTAATGTCTTAATAGGAAATGATTGTACTGTTGGTAATTCAACAGAGTTAAAGAATAGCGTTTTAGTTAGTCATGTTGAAGTTCCACACTACAACTATGTTGGCGACTCAATTCTTGCTCCCTACAGTCATCTGGGTGCAGGTTCAATAACATCCAATGTCAAGGCAGATCGCAAAAACATTGTCTTGACTTACAAAAACAAAAAAATCGAAACCGGCTTAAGAAAATTTGGCGCCATTTTGGGCGACAATGTTGAAGTAGGCTGTAATGCAGTTCTCAATCCGGGCTCAATCATCGGCCAAAATGTAGTTATCTATCCCCTATCTATGGTTAGAGGCATCATTGAACCGAATAAGATTTATAAAAACAAGAATGAAATTGTTGAAATTTATTAATATTAAATAATCAGATAGACAATTAATTTTCATAAACATACGCTTAATAGCTTTTCTACTATTGGATTAGGAGACATTATATGTCAAATAAAGTAAAAGAATATTTTAAAAAAGTGGGATTAGCAGATCGAATTCAAGTATTTGACACTTCAAGTGCAACCGTAGAATTAGCTGCAGCAGCGATTAACTGTCATCCAAGCAGAATTGCTAAAACACTTTCTTTTATGGTTGAACAAGAACCTATCTTAATTGTCGTATCCGGCGATGCCAAAATTGATAATCCTAAATACAAAGCACAATTTGGAACAAAAGCTACTATGCTTAAACCGGATCAAGCCGTAAATTTAATCGGTTTAGAAATCGGTGGTATTTGTCCCTTTGCAATAAAAGATGAGGTGACAGTTTATCTTGATAAATCCCTGCAAAGATTTGAAACCGTCTATCCTGCTTGTGGAAGCAGTAACAGTGTGCTGGAACTCTCTATCCAAGAACTTGAACAACATTCTAATTTTATTGCCTGGATTGATGTCTGCAAAGGTTGGAAATAGACTGCAAATACTTAAATAAAGGAAAATATTCCACTAAAAACACCATTTTTATCTTTATGCTGCAAACAATAATACTTTATAAGATGTAATGGCTCTGTTAAGTAAAGATGAAGAAAAAGAGATCTGAAAAGCAAACTGGCAAAAGATTAACAAGAAAATCTTACCTCAAGCTTTTAGAATCAGATCAAGAATAACAAAAAAAGAAAAAGTGTGCTAA
>JAAYKK010000020.1 GCA_012522435.1 Clostridiaceae bacterium
CTCACCGTCTCCACCAACATAAAAAGGAAAGCTTGTGAAGCCGATATATTGCTTCACAAGCTTTTTTTCTAATAAATAATCAAGTCAGAGCCTATATAGAAAAAGGCTTCTTAACTGGTTAGTCTTATTTGCAGATAATTACAAAAATTATCGATTTAGAAAGGGTTAGAAATTAAGTAGCTTATCTCGTTTGAGATTTTTACCAATCACAACAATTCGATCTTTAGTTAGTCTCGTTTTTTCTGACTTCTCTTCAATTAATAATTCGTCAGTTACGTGCTCTTCAGGAATTTGCTCAACATCAAAGTTACCCAAACCTGTAATACTGAATTTGTTTTGGACTAATTCAACATGGATTGTTTCTTCATTAATAGTCGTAAAACCTTTGGCTCTGACAATTTGACCGAATTTTCCGTTAAGAATCAAATTCATAAATTCATATAAGTTTCCAACGTTAGCGAATTCAGGATTATCTAAAGTCATACTGGTAAGCTCAAGATCAGCTTTTCTTTCAATTTCTCTAGCAGTAAAACGTTCACCGATCTTTTTAATATCTTCTCCGGTAAAATCTGTATTCAACAAAGCAAGCCATTCTTCTTCTGACCACTTGCTATAATGTTGTAACGGAAATTTTACATCTTCAGGAATTTCTAAATACTGAGATATTTCTTTAAAAGTTGCTTCATCTATATTTTCTGATTTACTTAAGACAAGCGTGCCGGCGGATATTAACTGATCCTCAAAGTAATTTTTGAACTCCTGACGTTGAGATAAATAATTATCTGCATCAATTATAGTCACAGGTGCCAAGAGTGAGATTTTTTCATACTCGATCTTCTCAAGACTATCAATGATTCTCGTCGGTTGAGCTACACCCGATGGTTCGACGATTAAATAGTCAGGTTGCAGAGTGTTTGCAATTGTTAAAACTGAAAAAGAAAAATCCAAATTAATTGAACAGCAGATACAACCTTCCGCCATTTCCCACACTTCCATTTGTGAGGTCGCCTCATCAAGATTTAAAATTTCACTGTCGACATCTTGATCTGCAAATTCATTTTCAACAATTACGAATTCTCTACCTGTGGCTTTTGCCATCGCTTTGATAAAAGTTGTTTTACCGGCTCCTAGAAAGCCTGAAATCAATAATATTTTCACGTTTACCCTCAAAAATTCTATCTGCTATTTAGAATTCTTAATATCAAAGAAAAGTGCAATTCGTTTTCACAAATGGCACTTTTCTAAATAATTATTCCTTAGTTATGTTTCTTTCTCAATCTAAAATTAGAGAGTAACAACAGGTTTAATTAAATCTCTCGGTTTGTCTTTCATCAAGAATAAAGCTTCTTCAATATGATCAAAACCATCAAATTTGTGTGTGAGCATTAATGAAACGTCGAGACGACCAGATGAAACTAATGAACCCAGTTTTTGCAAACGGTTTCTTCCGCCTGGCATCAAACCACCGGTAATTGTTTTATGACCCATACCTACACCCCATTCAACACGAGGAACAGTTACGAAATCACCATCACCTAGATAGTTAACATTACCAATTGTACCACCCGGCTTAACAGCTCTAACAGCTGTTTCAAAAGTTTCTACACCACCACCGGCTACGATAACTTTATCAACACCTTCGCCATTAGTAAGTTCTAAAGCTTGATCAGCAATATCGCCTTCTTTGTAACTGATAATATCTGTTGCACCATATTTCTTAGCAACTTCAATACAATTCGGTCTTGTACCAACACCGATAATTCTTGATGCACCACGTAAGTTAGCAGCTGCAACTGACATCAAACCGACAGGACCGATACCGATAACTAAAACAACATCACCAAACTGAACATCAGCTAATTCAACACCGTGAAAACCTGTCGGTACCATATCTGATAACATACAAGCTTCTGCGGGTGAGATATTGTCGGGCAAGAATGCCAAGTTACCATCAGCATCATTTACATGGAAATATTCGCCAAAAACGCCATCTTTAAAGTTTGAGAATTTCCAACCACCCAACATACCGCCTGAGTGCATAGGATAACCGGCTTGAGCAGCGATTGAATCCCAGTCAGGAGTAATGGCAGCCACCATAATTCTATCCCCAACTTTAAAATCTTTAACATTTGATCCGACTTCATCTACAACACCACAGCCCTCATGACCGAGTATCATATTGTGTCTTTCTCCTAAAGCACCTTCCCATACTGTATGTACGTCTGATGTACATGGGGAAATTGCTAAAGGTTTGATTATTGCATCATTTGGTCCACAAGCAGGACGTTCTTTTTCGATCCAACCGGTTTCCCCGATACGAAGCATTGCATAACCTTTCATTAGTTACCTCCTATTTTCAAATAAAAATTAATACAAACTATATTTTAACAAATAGAAACTATCGTGCAAACGTTTTCAATAGCAGATTTGAATTTTTTGACAAAATACATTTACTAAATCCAATCACCAACATGTTTTTGATAAATTTTCTTTGTAATCTGGACAGCTACACTGTAAAGAATCAATAATCCGAATAACCAAGTTAAGAACTGTAAAGGCATCGGACTTAAACCAAGCCATCTTGCTATGGTTGAAAATCCGATAACTAAAGTAATAACTCCTACAACAACCGTAGAAAAGAGGAGCGCCGGTGCCGGTCTGCTTTTAATAAATGGAGCCTTTCCTGTTCTTATCATATGAATAATAAATATCTGAGACAAGGTTCCAAAAATAAACCATCCGGTCTGGAAAAGCACCGAGCTGGCTTGTGAATTGAAACCAAATTCAAACCAAAGAATCGCAAAACACAATACATCAAAAATCGAGCTTATAGGCCCCAAAATCCACATGAAATTTTTGATCGAATTAACATCCCACTTTTGCGGTTTTTGAACAAAATCTGCATCCATATTATCAAAAGCTATTCCCATTTGTGCGAAATCATTCAAGAGATTTTGTGTTAAAATATGGACAGGTAACATCGGTAAAAACGGTAAGAAAATACTGGCAATAACTACTGCGATCATATTTCCAAAATTACCGCTCGCTGCCATTTTAATATATTTCATGATATTACCGAAGGTACGTCTACCTGAGAGTACACCTTCTTCGAGGACCATTAAGTCTTTTTCCAAAAGAATGATATCTGCAGTCTCTTTGGCAATATCTACAGCACTGTCGACGGAAATACCGACATCTGATTGACGTAAGGCAGGAGTATCGTTAATGCCATCACCCATATAGCCTACCGTATTACCGGTTTCCTGCATTGCTCGGACTACCCTCTTTTTCTGCATTGGGGATAATTTACTGAACAAATTTGTATCTTTAATGGCTTCTTTTAATTCCGAATCACTCATTTGTTCAACATCAACACCTAAGAGATTCTTCTTTGCATCAATCCCCACTCTTTCACAAACTTTGAGAGCAACTCCTTCACTATCCCCGGTCAAAACAACAGTTCGCACACCGTGATCTTTTAAGGTCTTTATTGCACTTTTTGCACTCTCTTTAGGTGGATCAAGAAATCCCACAAAACCGATCAAAACCATGCGGCTTTCATCTGCAACTGTAAAATGATCTTCATCCGGAACTTCATTCTTTTGAGCAACTGCTAACATTCTCAAACCATCATGATTGAATTTTTCATAAGTTGACATGGCGAGTTCTCTCTCTTCCTCGCCAAGTGGTCTGACAACTCCGCTGGAAACTTCAACAAAAGAACAGATCTCCAGCATCTCTTCTACAGCACCTTTAGTAATTAATTGACGTTTTCCGGTTTTGTCTTCAAGAATTACACTCATCCGACGACGCGAAAAATCAAAAGGTACTTCATCGATTCTTTCATATTTATCTAAAATCTGAGGTAAATCATACTTTTCCGCTCGATTGATAATTGCCAGATCGATCAAATTTTTCAAACCGGTTTGAAAATAAGAATTTAAATAAGCATGGCGCAAGACTCTTGTATCATCTTGCCCCAATAGATTCATATATCTTTCAAGAACTATTTTATCTTCGGTTAAAGTTCCTGTTTTATCGGTGCATAAGATATTCATTTCACCAAAAGTTTGAATTGAACCGAGCGTTCGTACAATAACCCGATGCTTAGACATCTCAAGAGCACCTCTGGCTAAAGTAGAGGTCATAATAACGGGTAACATCTCAGGCGTTAGACCGACAGCTATACTGACTGCAAATAACAATGCTCCAAACCAATCACCTTTAATAACTCCGTTAATTAAAAAAATGATCGGTATGATTAATAACATCATTCTAATCAACATTGCACTGACTGAAGAAACCCCTTTTTCAAAACTGGTCTGACTTCTGGCACCTGCTAAAGATGCAGCAATTGAACTGAAGAACGTGTCATTACCGGTAAATAATACGACCGCCGTCGCGCTGCCACTGACGATATCCGTCCCCATCAAGGCAACATTAGATAAATCAGTCAACGCTACATTCGCTATCTCATCTTCCTCATCCGGACGATCAAATTTCTCAATTGGAGCCGATTCACCGGTTAAGGCTGCTTGTGAAACATATGTATCTTTAGTTGAAAGAAATCTTACATCAGCGGGAAGCATATCTCCTGCCGAAAAACGAATCACATCTCCCGGAACAACATCCGTGATATCTATCTCTATTTGCTTGCCTCCCCGAATTACATCGGTTTTATTGGCGACCATTTGTTTCAAGCCTTCTGCTGCCTTATCCGAAGTACGACTTTGTATAAAAGCAACAAGAGATGATAAAAAGACCATAACAAGGATAATCACTGTAGTCATATAGTCTGATTCATCTGCCAGAACAACATCAGTTATAAAAGTCACAACAGCAATTATTAATAAAATTACATTAAATGGATTGATAATAGAATCAAAGATTCTACTAAATACCGTATGCTGTTTCACGGTCTTCACTATATTGGGACCATGTTCTTCTAATCTTCGCTCTGCTTCTTCCGGTGTGATGCCTGATGAGGCGGTTCCCAGTTCGCTAAATACATCATCGATCGGTGCAGCCGATAATCTACGTAAATTTTGTTCTTGGGCAAAGCTATTAACATTTTTCTTGAGTTTGCTGTTAAAAAATTTCATTTGCTGTTAAAAAATTTCATGAGAAGTCCTTCACTATTTTTCGCAAGTGAATTTCTCTGATCAACAACTTAAAACAAAGAGCTAATTAAATTCTTCAGTAAAAGGTGCACGGTCAGAAAAGATGCTCGCGAATATTCGATAATATATAGTCCTACATCGAGGTCGAGAATCCAAAAAACCACACCCTTCCATATATTGAAAATTTAGATCATTAAAAAACAACCAAAACATATCTTACCACAAAGTATCTTCTGAAAAAAGAAAATATTAAGTTTTTTCCTGATTGATCAAATGCAAAGCAACTCTTCTCGTTGCATAGCTAATCAGGGCAAATCGTAATGCTTCAGTTCCTATTTGATCAGGATCTATTTCAGTAAACTGTTCTGCAACATCGGATAATATGTGATCAAGCAAAGTTTGAAATTTTTCATAACTTGCTTCTACTTGATCACTAATTTTCAACTGCTCAAACAATTCTTTACACTGTTGAATTGGTAAAATCTCCTTCAACATTAATATATAACTGAGCTCAGCTATATGTTGTCTGGTATAGCGTTTGCCATTGGGACGCGGAATTATTTGTTGTTTTATATAATTGTTGACCATTGATTTAGTTAGCTCCTGGTCACGCATTATGGGCGAGACTTGGCGGTTGACATAACTCAGCAACTGATCCATATACAACTCAATATCCGGCAATAATTCCCATTTTTGAGGTCGATCGGTCTGTAAAGTTTTTTCAAACGATTGATTATTGTCTTGTGTCATATAAAGTCCTCTCTTATATTTATCTTTTCAAGAATATAATTTCTTAATTACTTTATTCATAAAAGAATATTTATACTCTAAAGCTAAGTACATAATTGTTGTTAATTTTGTCATTATTCCAACATAGATTTTAACAAACACATATTGACATTGTCAAAGCCATATAATATAGTTTTAATAACTAGATACGGAGGGTGTACCATGCAAGCCTCATTAGGAAATAATTATTCTTTAACGAATTGGTATGTTTTCGGAGATTCTTTGAGTCGCGGGATTGTCTATAATTCCGAAAAAATGCGTTATGAACTCAGTGAAACAAACTTTATCAATCTGATTTCAAAAAAATTTAATGCACAAGTAAATAATTATTCTTCATTTGGAGCAACCATCAAAAAAGGTTTGCAGATATTTCAACGTAGGAAAAAAGACATCGATCAACCGGGGATTGCTTTTTTAGAATTTGGTGGTAATGATTGTGACTTTATGTGGCCTGAAGTTGCCGAATCCCCTACTTTAAATCATCAGCCCAATGTTAATTTGGATCTGTTTTACGAACTGTATCAAGAACTTATACTCCGTTTGCAAGATAAAAATATCAAACCGATCATTTTGAGTTTGCCTCCCCTTGTGGCAGATCGTTATTTTCAAAATTTCAGCAAAGATCTGGATAAAGAAAATCTCTTATTGTTTTTGGGTGGATCAACGAAAAGGATTTATCAATGGCATGAAAGCTATAATTCTGTCTTGACTGATTTAGCAATTGGAACAAATGCTGAATACATTGACATCAGGCGAGTTTTTTTAGAAAAACTGAATCCTGAAAAATATATGTGTGCAGATGGAATTCATCCAAACAGAAAGGGACATCAATTGATCGCAAAATTCCTCGCAGAAAAGTTGGATCATAATAATCAATAATACTAATTCTCTATAAGATTGAGCGATTAATCAAAATCTCATTTTCTATTAAAATCATCCTAAGTTAAGTTTTAAATCATTTTCCTTAATCAAATTAAATTTGCGGAAAGGAATGGCTATTAAATATGTGAGTACTGCAGGCAATACAATGCTGATTAACAATAGATATAGATAATTCTCAAAACCTGCATTTAACACGGTAGCCCCATGACTTAAAGCAGCTTCGGAGGGATTAATCCATCCGGTCAAAACCCCAATCGGCCCAACAAGACCGGAAGTTCCCATACCGGAGGAAATAGGTGCTCCGTTCATTTCAATTTTAAAAACCACAGTTGCCAATGGTCCGGTAATAGCAGAAGTTAAAATTGGCGGTATAAATATTTTGGGATTGCGAATAATGTTGGGCATTTGGAGCATTGATGTGCCAAGCCCTTGAGCAATTAAACCGCCGGTTCTATTTTCTTTGAAAGACATCACGGCAAAACCGACCATTTGTGCGCAACAACCTGCATGGGCAGCTCCACCGGCTAATCCTACCAAACCAAAGGCTGCAGCAATAGCAGCAGAACTAATCGGTAAAGTTAAGGCAACACCCATTATTACAGAAACAAAAATCCCCATAAAGAAAGGTTGAATATCTGTAGCCCAGATGATCGCTGATCCGACAGCATTAGCAGCTGTTCCAATTCCAGGCGCCCACCATAGTGCAAGACCTACACCTACAATCAAGGTGACTAAAGGAGTAACAATAATATCCACGGAAGTCGTTTTAGAAACCAGTTTACCAAATTCAGCCGCCAACAATGCGATAATAAGTACGGCCAATGGTCCTCCTGCGCCCGCTATTTCATTAGCAGATAAGCCAACACCAGCTAAGCTAAACAGGACTAGAGGAGGTGCTTTTAAAGAATAACCAATTGCCACAGCCATAGCAGGCCCTGTTGATTTTGAGGCATAACCTCCAATTTGAGCTAAGGTGGCACCGATTGCTCGTTCGACACCTATTAGATTAGAAACCGTATTGACAATTGTGCCGATTAACAATGAAGCAAATAAGCCTAGTGCCATAGCACCCATAGCGTCTATTGCATATCTTTTAAAAGAAATTTCAATATTTTGTTTTTTTAGAAAGGATTTAAAACTACTTTTTTCTTCTTCGTTCTCTTTATTCTTTTCAACTACCAAGCTCTCTTGCAAAAGAGGCTCTTTTTTCTCAGACATCTAGGATCTCCTCAATCTAAATTATTAACATTCATTCATACATATTCTATATTAAAATATAAATTATTTGTATTAGAAAATCATAAAATAGCCGATCTTTTACTGATTAAACAATATGCTAGATAAAGAATACAGTTTGTTAAAAACTCGCTTGGAACAGTGAAAGCTGGGGATTGAGATTTTATGAGCTTTTCAATCAACAGTTAGAACATCAGCCAAAGATCTGTCCTCTAGAAACGTATTCATATTATAGAGAAATAATATATCTGTGATTTGTTCTTTACTTATTGCTTGTTCGATTTCATCGTAATAATATCTCGGATCAATCATAATTATTTTTTCATAATACGGTGTCAAAAACTGAACAAAACAATTAGCATATGAATCTTTTATTAATAAAAGGACATGTCCATTGTCATTTAAGGTTTGAATATCTACTCTTGAATAATTACCGCCTAAAAAGACAGTATATTGGTCTTTTGCTTTAAGTGCCTCACTACTATAAAGTGAACAGGTTTCACGGTTTTCCGGGAATTTTACTACAAAAGTATCTAAATCTATCTCACTGTAGTTTGAAGTTTTGGGAATCATGATTTGAATTTCATCAACAGACTTAAGATATCCGCTTTTAGAAGCCATTGAACCCGAGAAACTATCACTAACTGTAAAAATTTTATAATCAGTAATTGGATTATCAATACCTAAACTATTTGCAAGAACTTCAAAAACATATTTAGCACCTAAACTTGTCCAGTGGTGATCTGTTTTATAGAAAATATTTTCATCACTATGTTGCTTTAATACTTCCGACACCTCAATAAAAGCCAAATTGTGCTTTAAGTGATCAGCAATCATTTTTTCATCTTGAGCTTGATTTCTAACATTTGCGTTTAGGGGTGCTTTTTCAGACAAAATATAAGCTGAATTGGGTATTACACTCATGACAACACGTTTGTCTTGATGGCGTTTTGCAAAATCATCAATTGCTTTTAAGTTTTTATTAAGCCACTCAGAGTCTGGAGTTACTGGAATCTCCATCAGATAATTATCTTTGCCAATATAAACTCCATTTGATTCCTGTTTACCCAATAACAAATCCAAATTAACTTTTAATCTTATCCATGAGTTACGCAAATAAAACTGATCACTAAAATAGCTATCCAAATTCTTGGAATAACTGCCATCTAGTAAATCCGAAACGCTTAAGCTAGGTTTTTGAGCTAGAGAACGATTTTCCTCTTTAGAAAATTCCACATCTTGAGTAATAATTCCTGAAATATTGAAAAATAGAATCAACAGAACAAAAACAATTAACAGCAAAAAAGCTTGGAATTTTTCCGGATATTTTAGTTTTGGTCTCTTTTTTCTTTTTAATGTAGCTAGTTTTTGTTTGCTATCTATCATTGAATTTTCTCCTAAAATGCCACATATAAAAACGATTGATAAGTTGAGTTAACAAGATATGCCAAAGAAAAAACAAATAAAGCTAGATAAATCAACACAGAGAAGATGATTGTTCGTCTATTTCTTTTTTGTAAAATATTTTGTTGCAATTTATTAAATAAAGGCGTTACGCCAAGACAACCCAAAATAATTTGAAGTGCGTAGGATTGAAGATAATAAAAAGTTGTCTTATTCGCAAAAATCACACCACCTATCCCAAACATACTTTGTAATGAAATAGTTATTGCACTGATCGAAGACGATGCAAAAATTAACCAACCTAACATCACAATAATAATTGTATAAACTCTAGAAATAATTACGTTGCGCTTGAGAAGGTTACCATAAAAATACTTTTCTAATAAAAGAATCAAACCATAATATAAACCCCAAAAAATATAATTCCAAGCTGCTCCATGCCAAATCCCAGTCAAAAGCCAAACCAACATAATATTCCTAATATGCTTTAATATACCTACTCGATTTCCTCCAAGCGGAATATATACGTACTCTCGAAACCAAGAACCTAGAGTCATATGCCATCTGCGCCAGAACTCTGTTGCACTGCGTGAAACATACGGATAATTGAAGTTTTGTGGCAAGTTAAATCCAAGCATTTTTGCTAATCCGATTGCCATTTCGGAATAGCCGCTAAAATCAAAAAATATCTGTAAAGTAAAAGCGAACAATGCCAACCATGAAGACAAAATAGATTTTTCACTTGCAGGTAACGTATTTAAATCTTGATAAAGTATGCTGAAAGAATCAGCCAAAAGGATTTTTTTCGCTAAACCTTGAATATATAATTTAAGTCCGTGGCCAACAAATTCATAATCAAATCTATGTACACTCAGCTGCTTAGAAAAATCTGTATATTGCATAATAGGTCCAGAAATTACCTTTGGGAAAAAACTCACATATAAGGCAAAGGAAATCAAATTCCTTTGCGCAGGAGATTTTTTTCGATAAATATCTATCAGATAAGAAATTACGGAAAAAGTGAAAAAGGAAATTCCTAAAGGAAGTGGCAATTCCTGAACTGAGAGATCAATTCTAAAAAGCTTATTAATGTTATCTAAGAAAAAACCATAATATTTAAATAATCCCAAAACTAAAACATTGAATAATAAACCAAAAATCAAGACAGATTTCAATTTTCGATTATTATTTTCAGATAGATATTGTTGCATTTCTAGAGCGATAAAATAATTAAACAACACCGACAATACTAAGACAATTAAATAGTTCGGATTACCCCAACTATAAAAAATCAAACTTATCAAAAGTAAAATACTATTTTTTGTTTTTATAGGAACTAAATAGTAACTTATTAGTGTAATTGGAAGAAAGATAAAAATAAAAAATATTCCTGTTATATTCATTACTCGTCTGCTCTTCTATAAACTATCTCTGAATGCTTGATCGATTTCTTTTGCATTTGGATTCACTACAAAAAGAATAAAATTACCTTGTACATTGATAATACTATTGTCCAGTAATTCCATTTGTTCAATACCATACCCTGCAAAACTTTTCTTTTGAGCAGCTAAGCGTGCTTCTATTGCTTGAACAACTTCTGCACTTTGTGATTGATCATCCAGTTGAATCAAGAAAATTTCCTCTGCTCCCATATTGGTCACAGAATAATACAAAATAATATTTGTGTAATCTGCTGCATTAAGTCCATAGAATCTTTTAATCAAACGATTTCCTGCCTGTTGGACTGTTTGCATGTCTACCTGTTCAGTTGTCGCTTGCTGGACATCCGCAAAATCTGCATTGCTAATTTTAGTTACAAGTAAAAGAGAACTGATATATATCAACATTAACGCCACTGTAAAATATCTAAAAATTATAATAGGTATATTATTCGTTTTTTTCATATTTGATCAATTTTAGTTTCTACCAGATTAATGACTTCAATATATTGCCTGCCCAATAGGGATAAAATTCCCAATAAAAATGAACTCCATCCGGATCATATAAATTCGCATGAGTTTCTGTAATTTCAGTATTATCTATGTAAACATAATCAGTTTCTTCAAATATTTTTTTCAAAGAATCATTATACGATGGAATTTCTCGCCATGCCGGACCTCTCTCAAAAGCTGGATCTCTCGCAACAAAAATTGAGCTAATATAAAACTTAGTTTCTGGTAAAACTTTTTGTAATTCATCAAGAATTAATTTGAATTCTTTGGCATAATCATCACCTGATTCCCAGTACCCAATACCTACATCATTAATTCCATATGAAAACACGATATGCTTTGGATTTAGTTCAAGCAGTTCAGCTTGCCAATCCACAATATTTCGAATCGTGTCACCTTTATTATAAAAGACATAATCACTACCCAAAAAAGCATAATTGGCGAAAGCCTCTACTCTTGAATCCCCTAATATCGCTGTATTTAAAAACAGATTCCAAATAGAACCATCTGCTCTCTCCAGAGCATTGTCTATTTCGGCATCTCTAATGTTCTTTTCTTTAAATTCTAACTCTTCTTCCAGCTTTTTTTGTCTAGATGAAAGCTCAGAATAAACCTTTTCCGGATTTTCTTGTTCTTTAGATTCAATATAATGTATTCCAGCTTTAACATTTCCATTTAAGCTATTTATATTTGTTTTTTTATTTTGTATTGCAACAAAAGTTAATGCAGTAACAACAACTAAGCAAATAACAAACAGATGAAATATTTTTCGCAAAATTAATACTGACTTTTGTTGCATCAATAACTATCTCTTCTACACATAATATTAATAATTAGCCATCCGAATAGAGAATGAATATAAATTTAGACTTTGAAAATTTAATACAAAATTATCGCAAGACTAAACCCTTTCGCAAGCAAATCATATTATATATTAAAATTAGTAATATTAGTAATTAGAAAATCTTACAAACAGCCAACTTTTACAGTCATTCAAATGGCAAGTCGCATAAACGATTTTTTTTACTAGATTACGATTATGAGTGATTTGTAAAAAACATGCTGAGTTAATCACTAAAATTTCTATGGTTGATCTTGTGGTAAAACGATCTCTAGCCTTTCAAGACCGGTAACCATATAAGAAAAGGGGTTATTCCCGTCAGGATAATATAGACTTTGGAGATTAATTCTATAATGAGCTGAAAAACCATGGTCAAGATCATTAGCCCAGTACTCAACCTCCCATATTCCAGGCTCTATCTCGTAAATGGTAAAGACATCAAGTCTAACATTTTCAGTCAGATAATTGTAAACAGGCAATACATCATATTTTTCATGGCGTTCAGGAGTATAAGTTACTAAATAATCATCAGGTGCTGGAAGATCATTTCGTAAATTCCAATAGATAGTGTCTATGAATGCATCAAAAAGCCACTCTTCCATTGATATCGGATCATATTTAGTATTAATATCATTCTGATAATAATCCATATTGTAAAGACCGACAGCTTCAGATAGACACAGCCAATAATAATGATCAGTCTCATAGAAATAACCCGAACCTGTGTCTGCTCCGAACACATAATGACTTGTATCGTAGGAAAGTTGCGTCATGGCGATTGCACGACAAATATTCATAAAAGAATGATCTTCAGTTAACGGTTCCGGTTGCCAAATCTCTACCGGCATTATGACAACTTTTTCCTCTTCTTTACCGTTATACAAAAAATCCCAATCCGAATAAAAATCACCCAGTGTGGCGATCAGCTTAAAATTTGGAATTGATTCAGTAATGAAACCGTCGAATTCGAAAAGATCCCCGACATTACCTTGAACAGAAAATACCTCCATGATTGGGTGGAAGTGCATCATGTTAACCGAAAAATCACCGTATTCAAGCCTGACCGTCGCTTCATCCGCCTCTATTCTAAAACGAATCGGTTTTGCCAGATCATGGTTCAGATTATTCTCTAAAAATTGAATAGGTTTGCCGGAATTTTCTAATTGCCTGAATTCTTCAGATTCAGGATCAGTAAATATTGTTACAAGACGGTCGTAGTAGATATGTTGTGAGTCATCACTTTGATTTGGATCGACTGGATCATGCTGACTTGTTGTCGGATCTGTTTTATGACTAGTATCCTGAGATTGTGTGGTTTCAGTTTGATTTAATCGTTCAGATTCTTGTTCTTGAGCAGTCTCCTGAATACTTTGATCAGGTATGGAAGATTCACTAGCCTGGTTTGAAACAGAACTGTTATCTTTACTTTCTTTAACAAACTTATCAACACCCAGTTTATCAAAACATGAACTGAGTGGGCTCAACATAATGAATATAAGAAACACTATCAATACTTTCCTCATTGCATCCTCCTTCTACTTTTAAACAAATTGGTATATATATATTTTAGATATCATTAATCATAAATACATCACCCAAAGGTACTATTTACCTTTTTAATAACACTTAAACGAGCCAGAATCACTTAATATGTCAGATTATTAAATAATTTTTTTAGCATATTGTTTTTTTATTGATAAATATTAGCTTAATTTAGTCAAGTCCAGAATCTTGTGTAAAATTCCCTAGTACAATGTTCACTCTCCGTTAGTTCTTCATGTAAGCCC
>JAAYKK010000126.1 GCA_012522435.1 Clostridiaceae bacterium
ATAAAAACCTCGTTAATCTTTTCTTAGTCATTATTGTAACATAAAGAGATTCCGAATTAATTTCAGAAAATAGAAAGATGTTTGGAGCTTGATTATGTTAAAATAACATTTATTATTTATCTGAATAAGTATATAAAGAAGTTATTGTGAGTAAAAATCTGAGAATTTACATATTGGAAACTTGAATATCGAAACCTCCTATTATTAGTTGGAGATTGAAAAACAAAAAACGATACATTTTTTGCCTGGAGATGTTCCCGGATATGTAAGATAATTAGTCATGAGGCAGGATTTGTTGAATGTTGAATAATGTATTGAAGGAGACAGGTTACTTGATTTGTGTGTTGAACAATCAAATGAATTAATTGAACAAGATTATTATTTTACAATGCAAACAGCAGAGCAGGACCTGAATGTGTATGAAGATTGAACGTTTATTTATTAAAGCTTTTGGAGGTTTAGAAAATCTCCAACTGGAATTTTTCCCTGAAATGCAGATTGTTTATGGTATAAATGAGATTGAAAAAACCATAATAAAAACTTTTATCAAAACCATGTTTTATGGTTTTAGAGGAATGGATCATTCTCTTGAAACCAATCCTAGAAAAAAATACCTGCCTAGAGACGGCCGGGTTATGGAAGGCTATATTGTTTTCAGTCATCAAGGTCTTTCTTACAGATTAGAAAAACAATTTGCTGATCGTAAAGCTCAAGATAGAACAAATCTTTCTCTCAAAGCAAGTGGTGAAACAATTGATCTGAAAAATCCTGATCAACCGGGACAAGAATTGTTTAATATTTCAGAAACTGAATTCTTGAATACAGCATTTATGGAAAATGTTTTTATAGATAATGAAAATCTGCAAGATCTTGATCGTGGCAATATTGGCTATTTAGCAGAAATAGAGCAGAAAATTTCAGACCTTAAAGAAGATTTGAAACAGTCTCTAAAACAAGATCAAGTGCACGGTAGTTTCAATCAAGAAATAGCTGGATTAGAAAAAGACTTGATTGAGCTGCAAAACAGAGAAACCTCATTACGTTTACAGAATGAGCAACACCAAAAACTGAAACTTGCTGATCGATTTGAGAAATTCAAAAAGTTAGAAAAGAGCTTAGAGCATTCTGAACAAAATGCTGCACAAGGCTCTACTAATGTATTGAGAAATAAATCTATCTCCGCTAAGGAGTTAACTGAAATTGCTAATCAACGTCAACAAACTGTTCAAGCATTAAGTGAATTTGAAATAAGAGAAAATCTATTGGTACAAAGAATGCAAGAGCAGGAAAAGTTTCGTGAACAGGCCAAGAAAAAAGTTTCTACAATTGTAGAAGAAAGAAGTCGCTTACAATATCTTAAACAAAAAACCGCAGAGCGTAATCCGAAAACTTTCAAAAAACCTGGCATATCTTATGCTTCTTTTATTCCTTTAGTAATAGCTGAAATTTTCTTTTTAATCGGAGGTTTAGTTTTTCGTTCAAACAAACCTGTTATATCGACTATACTGATTGTATTGGCTGTTCTCTTGCCGTTCTTGATGGTTTTTGTTTATTATCTTTTGCAACGAAGGTATGAAAATCAAATCAGGCAATATCACGAAAGAATTCGCAAACATGAAATAAGAACTATCAAAATAGAAAATGGTTTGCAAAAACTAGAATGGGAAGTTAATCAAGTTGAAGATAGGCTCCAGCAATTGAAACTTGATCAGGAAATTGCTGAAGAGGCAGTAGAAATTGCAGAAAAGGAATATGAGAAACAATTAACTGAACTCAAATACTTAATCAGACCATTTTTCAAAGAACTACCTACTGATGATCAATTGGATCTTGCAATTCAAAGTCTGCGTGAGCAAACAGTTGATAGCATTCATAACCAAGAAGAGATTAAACGAATTAAACAACAGATGCTTGATTTACAAGGAGATTATAGTACTGCAGAGTTTTATCAAGCATATCAGGAAGCACAGGAATGGCTAATTCAGCAACAAGCTGAATTGAGAACTTTCCCTGAATTTTCTGAAAGTCATATTTTTTCTCAATTAGAAGGAATTCAGGAATCCAGAATTGTCATGCTTGAAAAATTAGCTGAATTAAGAAGCGAATTAAGTCAACTGACAAAAACGCAAATAAATACTGTTGAATTGGAAAATGAATTAGAAAGACTAGAAAATATTTTAGAAAAATCTGAAAATGATTATGATTCTTTAATACTCTCTTTACATATGTTAGAACATAGCCGAGCATCATTTGAAACAGATATCAGATCACAACTGAATCAGAAAGCTGCAGACTATCTCTCAAAGATGACCGGCAATCAGGATAAAGGGTTAAAGATAGATCATGATTATCACATAAAATTACAATCAGATTCTGATTTTTATGAACAGGCATTTAATAATGTGGGTTTATTTGATCAGATCAATTTGGCTTTTCGTTTAGCATTAACCGAATTGCTACAAGATTCGAGCGGAATGATTCCTCTAATTCTTGATGATCCATTTTCTCAATTAGATCAAAACAGAATAGGTTTATCTTTGAAGTTGCTGCAGAGCCTCAGTGAAGAACAAAATAGACAGATCATCTTATTTACCAATCAACCTTCACTACTTGATTTAGCAAATCAAAAGACAAAAATCATCAAATTGTGATTTTTACATGATCATTTAGAAGTAATGTTCGATATTTATCGAAAGAGAATATACATCTAGCAATATCAGAGGCGATTGCTTGTAATATAAATATTTTTTTGCTATATTTCATATCATTAAATGGCGAGTAAGAAAAAACCTTTTCTCAACATGAATTTTAAACGGAGAAAATGGTTGTCTAAACTAAAAAGGAGGACAAGTCCAGGTGGACGTAAGTCATTGTTGTACTTTAGTACAACATATTATTAATGCAAATTCTGTAGCCAATACAAACTCAGGTAAAGTTATCTTAATTAATGTAATTCTTATTTTTCTCTTAATCTTAATTAACGGATTCTTTGCATCGTCAGAAATGGCCATAGTTAGATTGAATGAGACAAAAATCAGGGCAGCTGCTGAAGATGGAGATGAAGTTGCAAAAAAATTATTACCTTTCCTTGAAAATCAAGGCGGATTTTTAGCAACGGTTCAGGTTGGAGTAACAATAGCAGGTTTCTTGTCGGCAGCTTTTGGGGCTAATCAAATTACGCCGATTGTATATAATTATTTTGATCCTAATGGTATTAGAGGCTATTTGCAGCCAATTATTACCGTATTAATAACTATTATCATATCTTATTTTTCACTGGTCTTAGGAGAATTGGTTCCCAAACATATTGCAATGCGCGATCCGGAAAAACATGCAAAAAGATACATTACGGTATTGAGAGTCTGGGATAAACTAGTCAGTCCGTTTGCTAATTTCCTTAATGCTTCGGCAAAGTTTGTTTGCCGTATCATCGGTATAGATTTAAGAAAAAATGATGTCGAGATTACAGAAGAAGAGATTCTGTTAATGACGCGAGTCAGTGGGGAAAGTGGCGGTATTCAAAGCGATGAAGCCAAGATGATATATAATGTATTTGATCTTGATGATACTGAAGTTTCGGAAATAATGACGCCTCGTACTGCAATGATAACTTTGCCGGCAGATTCGACCTATAAGGAAGTTGTCTATGTAGCTGCTCATGAACGTTATAGCAGAATTCCGGTCTTTGAAGATAATGTAGATAATATTATAGGTATTTTACACATCAAGGATTTATTAAGAATTACACTTCAAGAAAGAGATAATTTTGATTTGCGCAGACATCTGAGAGAAGCTTATTTTGTCCCTGAAGGCAAATCAATCAGTGTATTATTTCGTGAGATGCAACAACAGAACATCTCTTTAGCGATAGTAATAGATGAATATGGCGGAACAGACGGCTTAATAGCAATCGAAGACATTTTAGAGGAAATTGTTGGAGATATAGCTGATGAATATGACGGTACAGATCAAAGTGTGGTGAGAAATCCGGATGGAAGCTACATATTAGATGGTTTGCTATCTCCTGAAGAAGTTGTTGAAAGAGTAGCTGAAGTTCCGGATTTAGGTAATGATGATAACTTTGACTACGACACATTAGCCGGTTTAGTTTTAAGTCGATTAGAACGAATTCCGGAACCATATGAAAATCCCTCGGTAATCGTAGATCATTATAAGTTTACAGTTCTGGAAATGGATGATAAACGAATAGCAAGAGTAAAGTTGGAGTTTTTAGATCCGCCGGAAGAAGATCAGGAAAATTCAGATACTATCGAAGACTCACAAGCATGAAGGTAGGATTATTAATAATAGAATAATAGGTAATATTATGAAAGAAAACTTGGTTGAAAACACTAAACTGGAAACAGATGAATTGTATACATTATCTAGAGAAGAGATTATCAAGCGTCTCGAATCTGATTCTGAAATGGGACTTAGCTCGACAGCAGCTGAACAGCGTCAAAAAATATACGGGAAAAATGAGCTGGAAGCTGAAGAAATGGTTCCTCTTTGGAAAAAATTCGTGGAACAATTTAAGGATGTGATGATTTTAGTTCTGATAGTTGCTGCAATTATTTCAGGTGCAATGGGAGAAGTGATCGATGCGGCCTTAATCATTGCAATTGTCATAATCAACGCGGTTCTCGGTGTTTATCAGGAAGGGAAAGCTGAGAAAGCGATTGAAGCTTTACAAAAAATGGCAGCTCCTGAAGCTAGAGTCTTGCGCAATGGCGAACAAACCATGATTAAAGCTGCAGAAATAGTGCCCGGTGATATTGTAATTCTGGATGCCGGAGATATTGTACCTGCAGATATTAGGCTTTTGGAGAGCAGTAATTTGCAAGCCGAAGAAGCCTCTTTGACCGGAGAATCTGTTCCTGTAGATAAAGATGCCGAATTTATTAGTGATGCAGAACTCGGAATCGGAGATAGATCTAACATGGTTTTTTCGAGTACGGCATTAACCTATGGTCGTGGTCGAGGGATTGTTGTAGAGATATCCGAAAAAACTGAAGTCGGAAAAATTGCTAAAAGACTAAAAGGAATTGAACAAGAGGCAACACCTTTACAGAAAAGCTTAAATGATTTAGGAAAAATATTGGCCATTATTTGCTTGGCAGTTTGTGCAATAGTTTTTGTGGTCGGATTATTTCAAGGTGGAGACTTGTTGGAATTATTTATGACAGCTGTCAGCTTGGCAGTTGCTGCTATTCCGGAAGGATTGCCGGCAATTGTTACGATCGTGCTCGCTTTGGGTATGAACCGCATGGCAAAGAAAAATGCTATAGTTAAACGTTTGTTAGCTGTTGAAACTTTAGGCAGTGTAGACACAATTTGTTCAGATAAAACAGGAACTTTAACTCAAAATGAAATGACTGTTACGAGATTGTTTGTGGCTGATAGTCTCTATGAAGTTTCCGGTGCGGGATATGAACCTGTTGGAGAGATTAAACAATTTGGTTCAGAATCAGAAGAAGTTAGTGCAGAAATACCTGCTGAGTTGGCAAAATTACTAGAAATTGCCGCTTTGTGTAATGAAGCTACTCTGGTTCAAAAAGAAGATAAAAGCTGGGCTATCCTAGGTGATCCGACGGAAGGTGCTCTGCTTACTCTTAGTGCAAAAGCTAATTTGTTGCCCGAATTATTGAAAGAGAAATACCCTCGCTTAGGCGATTTGCCATTTGACTCAAGTCGTAAAATGATGTCAGTTTTCCATGAAATTGACGGTGAATATGTATCATATACCAAAGGAGCTCCGGATGTTGTTCTTAATCGCTGTACACATCATTTAACCGAAAATGGTGTCAAAGAGCTGACCGAATCTGATAGAGAGAAAATTATGGAAGCTAATTCTGCTTTTGCCAATTCTGCTCTCAGAGTTTTATCTTTTGCTTATAAACTCCATCCGGATCAGGATTTTACAGATGCCGAACAGAATATGATTTTTGTCGGACTTTCCGGCATGATTGATCCGGCTCGTCCCGAGGCGAAAAATGCTATTGCAGTCTGTAATGGTGCAGGAATAAGAGCAGTCATGATTACCGGAGATTATAAAGACACTGCTGTTGCAATTGCTAAAAACTTGAATTTAATTAAAGAAGGCGACAAAGTATTGACCGGAGCTGAACTGGAAAGTATGTCCGACCAAGAGTTGGAAGATGTTTGTGACCAAGTTGCAGTCTATGCCAGAGTATCTCCGGAACATAAAGTAAGGATAGTGGCAGCGCTTAAAGCCAAAGCACACATTGCTGCGATGACCGGTGACGGTGTTAATGATGCACCTGCACTTAAACAATCAGATATTGGTGTTGCAATGGGAATTACCGGTACAGAAGTAGCAAAAAATTCCGCCGATATGATTTTGACTGATGACAATTTTGCGACAATTGTTACGGCAGTTGAAGAAGGTAGAATAATCTATAGTAATATCAGAAAATTCGTCAGTTTTCTGTTGTCCTGTAATGTTGGTGAAATTTTAGTTGTCTTTATTACGAATTTGGTTTTAGGTCCTCAATATACACCATTGATGCCGATCCAATTATTGTGGTTAAATCTTGTAACGGATAGTTTTCCTGCTCTTGCTTTAGGGAGAGAGAGAGGCGAAAAAGATATCATGCTGCATCCTCCCAGAGAGAGTGATGAGTCAATTATCAACAAAGAAATGCTTGCTTCAATAATTACTCAAGCAACTGCTATTTTTATTGCTGTGTTCGCTGCATTTCAAGTCGGACGTTTTTTATATCCGGATACAATGATCTCAGATCCTAATCATACTGCAAGTGTTTTTAACTTTTTTGCTTTAGAAGGGTTTTCTCCTTCACTTGGAGCTAGAACATTTGCCTTTATCACTTTGATTTTTGCTGAATTGCTCAGAGCATTTTCCAGCCGTTCCGAACATTATTCGGTGTTTCAATTGGGATTCTTTAGCAATTCCACAATGAACAAATCAGTGCTTCTCTCGGCAGCTTTAATGTTGGTTGTAGTGTACGTACCTTGGTTCCAAACATATTTTCATACAATAGCATTAAATGGCCGAGATTGGTTAATTATCGGCATCCTGGCAGTAATTCCCTTTGTAATCGGTGAAATTTTCAAATTGGTTTATCATAGAGAAACCAGAGCAGAAGCTGCGAAGATCAAGCTCAAATAGACTTGTTGAAACTAATGAACTTGTTTCTGAACAAAGACAAACTACAAATAGAAACAAGATTTTGAATTAGATTGTATAATTATAATAGTTTTGTGTTAGTATATTAGCTCAATATTTAGATAGAGGTTATTTTAATGAAAAGAGAGATCCCTTATAAAACATATTTAACTGAGAATGAAATTCCGACAGCTTGGTATAATGTGAGAGCGGATATGAAAACTGATCATAGACCACTTCTTAATCCGGCTAACATGGAACCCATGGCATTAGAAGATTTAAAGCCTGTTTTCTGTGAAGAATTAGCTAAACAGGAATTAAATACTTCCGATCGTTTTATTCCTATTCCGGAAGAAGTTCGTGAGTTTTATACAATGTTCAGACCCTCACCTTTAGTTCGTGCATATTTCTTAGAAGAAGCCCTGGGAACTCCTGCTGAAATTTATTATAAATATGAAGGTGGGAATACTTCCGGCAGTCATAAATTGAATTCGGCAATTGCTCAAGCATATTATGCAAAAGAACAGGGGCTAAAAGGAGTTACAACAGAAACAGGAGCCGGTCAATGGGGAACGGCACTTGCTATGGCTTGTGGTTATTTCGATTTGGAATGCAGAGTCTATATGGTCAGAGTTTCTGCTGAACAAAAACCGGATCGAGTTGAAATTATGCATACCTATGATGCTGATGTAACCTTATCGCCTTCGGATACAACTGAAATAGGCCGCAAAATGTTAAGTGACCATGTAAATCCTGATGGAAGTCTTGGTACGGCAATTTCTGAAGCTGTTGAATATGCAGTGCAAAATGATGGATATCGTTATGTTTTAGGCTCGGTATTAAATCAAGTTGTTTTACATCAAAGTATTATTGGTCTTGAGACTAAATTGGCATTTGAAAAATTAGATCGTTACCCGGACATTGTCATAGGCTGTGCAGGTGGCGGTTCAAATTTGGGCGGTTTAATGAGTCCTTTTATGGAAGATCGTCTTGCTGACAGAACAGCACCATATTTTATTGCTGTTGAACCTGCTTCTTGTCCTAGTTTAACTAGAGGGAAATTCGCTTATGATTTTTGTGATACGGGTCAAGTAACTCCTCTAGCAAAAATGTACACTTTGGGACATGGTTTTATTCCACCGGCATCGCATGCGGGAGGTCTTAGATTTCACGGTATGAGTCCAATTCTTTCCCAACTTTATCATGATGGTTTTCTAGATGAAGCTAGGTCTGTAACCCAGCAAGAGATATTTGAGGCTGCTACCTTATTTTCAAAAGTAGAAGGTACATTACCTGCGCCGGAGTCTGCACATGCCATAAAAGTAGCTATAGATGAAGCTTTAGAATGTAAAAAAACAGGTGAGAAAAAGATAATTGTCTTTGGTTTAACCGGAACGGGTTATTTTGATATGTCTGCTTATAGACGCTATCGTGAAGGTGGCTTGGACGATACTCCACCAAGTGATGAATCAATTGCTACCGGACTTGGAGAATTGCCCCCGAATGCTGAATAATTGGTTCGCGCAGAAAACAAAGAAGAGACGGTTATTGGGAATTAAGATAATGAAACGTTTATTGAAAATCATATCATTCTTATTAATCATGGTCTTTACGGTAGGCTGTGCTAAAAACACCGATCAGCTTACGCCAGAGAAAATATCGGACGAAAAGTCCGATATTACTTTTGCTACAAAGCTGATTAATAATCAAATTGAATCAACTAATCAAACAGATGAAGATTTAGGGCAAAATAAAATGAAAAATTCTAGCTCCGATACAAATGAGAAAAAATACTATATTGATACTTATGATTTTTTGGTCAAACCTTTAGATCCTGAAAATACGGAGCAAATAGTTCTCTTAACTTTTGATGATTGTGTCCAACCTGAACCGAATAGTTATTCGCTGGAAATTGCAAGAGTTTTGCAAAAATATGAGGTAGGAGCAATTTTTTTCGTTAATGGCAAACATCTTGAAACAGAATTTGGTCGCAAAGCATTAAAAGAGATTTCCGATCTGGGATTTGAGATAGGAAATCATACCTATTCTCATCCTTATCTCAGTGATCTGGATTATGAAGCTACACGCGAAGAGATTGTGAAAGTTAATGATCAAGTAGAAGAGATTACTGGTAAAAGACCCAAATATTTTCGACCGGGCTTTGGTATAATTGGTGATTACGGATTGCAGGTTGTTCAAGAAGAGAATATGATATGGACAAATTGGACCTATGGTTATGATTGGGAAGAAGAGTATCAAGAAGTTGCTGCTTTGGTAAGCATCATGACAGATAATCCTTATCTAACGAATGGAGCAAATTTGTTGATGCATGATCGTAAAAATACATTTGAAGCACTGCCTTCAATCATCGAAGGAATACAAAATAAAGGTTATCGGATTGTCGATCCTTCTGAATTAACCACGGATTATTGAGGTTGACAAGAACTAGAAAGAGCTATATTCTTAATTAGTGATAAAAAGTAGATTCCATCTCACCTTGAGCGTTAGTGAAAAGGTTCAAACAGAAATGACACTTTGTGTTTTTTTGGAGAGCGGAATCAATCCGCTTTTTTTAATGCGATGAAATGATAAAAACAGGAGGTGTCTTATCGCTAGATCAAAAAATAACGGCCACATAATAAATGAAAATATACATGTGGACAATGTTCGTTTAATTGATGAAGAGGGAAATCAAGTAGGTATAGTCGGCACTGATAAAGCTTTAGAAATGGCATATGCTAAAGATTTGGATTTAGTATTGATGTCGGATAATCCGAATAATCCGGTTGCCAGAATGATAGATTACGGAAAGTTTACCTACGAGCAATCTAAACGTGAACGTGAAGCAAGAAAAAGACAACAAGTTACTAATCTAAAAGAAGTGCAGCTTAAACTGACCACGGAAGAACATGATACTAATGTTAAAGTACGTGCTGCGCAACGCTTTTTGGAAAATGGAGATCGAGTAAAAGTTGTTATTCGTTTCAGAGGACGTGAGATGGCTTTCCAAGATCAAGGCTATGATGTAATGGAAGATTTTATCGAAAAAGTCGGTGATATTTGCGAAGTCGATCGAGAACCGCGCATGGAAGGACGTCATATGGTGATGTTCCTTGCACCTTATAGTGAAAAGTAAGTTTGAATTTAACAGTTCAAACATTTAATGATAATAAAGTGAAGTTGAAGACAGGAGGTCTTTATGGCAAAGCAAAAAACACATAGTTCTTCAAAGAAAAGATTTAAAGTTACGGGTACCGGAAAAGTAAAACGTGCTCAAGCTTATAAAAAACATATTTTAAACAAGAAGACTACAAAACGTAAACGTAAATTACGTCAAATTATTACAGCTAGTGAGCCAGATACGAAAAGGATCAAACGTTTGATTCCTTACAAATAATTATTCCGGAGGTTACCCATGGCAAGAGTAAAAAGAGGCGCAAAAACCAGAAGACGCCATAAAAGAGTATTAAAACAAGCAAAAGGATATTTTGGTCGTAAAAGCAAAGTATTCCGTGTAGCTAATGAACAAGTTATGAAATCGGGCGCTTATGCTTATCGTGATCGCCGTGCTAAAAAACGTGAGTTCAGAAAATTATGGATCAGCAGAATTAATGCAGCTGCTAGACAAAATGATATCTCATATAGTCGTTTGATGCATGGTTTAAAATTGGCTGAAGTAGGCTTGGATAGAAAAGTATTAGCGGACTTGGCAGTGAATGATAAAGTTGCATTTGCCAAGATTTGCGATACAGCAAAAAATGCTTTATAACTGAAAATAAATCTCTCCGTGATATTTCCCGGACAATTGATTTATAAAATTATTAATAATAGTGTAGGATTTTAATTCTACACTATTTTTTATGTTAATTCTTAAAAATTATTTATGCTTATTTCTGTATTGGGTAGGGGTTAATCCTGTTTTCTTCTTAAACACCTGATTGAAATAGGATTGAGAATTAAAGCCGAGATTATTAGCAATTTCATCCATTTTATGATCGGTAACTGTTAATAATTCTTTGGCTTTTGCGATTCTTTTTTGTGATTGATATTCAATCGGACTGATCTTAAATGCTTTTTGAAATTCATGGCCTAAATGATATTTTGAAATATAACAAAGGGATGCTAATTCATCTAAGCTGACATTTCTTGTATAATGCACATCTAAATAGTTTTTAACGAATGTGGCATGTTTATTTTTGTCGGAAAGTTTATTATCCTCGATAGCAAGCTCGGAATAAAAAAATCGCGCAATATTAATTAAGAGTACCTTAAGTAATGCATCTTGGTAGAGATTTGAATAAAGAAAATTGTTACCTGATTCATGGACCAAGGTTGCAATTGTTTTTTGAATCCATTCTTCATCCGGATCAAGGCTATGTAGATAAACGAAAGTTTTTAGAAACAAGGAACTCCGATTGACATTAGGCCGAGTTGAGTCTTGTTTTGAGTTTCCTTGCTCAGCATTTTCTAATACTGCTTTTCTTTGAATTGTGATTCCTTCAATACCGAGCACATAATATTCGAATGGAGAACCGGGAATATAATCTTCGGAATGCCTAATTCCTGAACTGACAAGTAATAGATCATTTTGCTTTAATGATACAACTTGATCTTCCAGATACATCACGCCTTCTCCTTCAACAATATAAAATATTTCAGAAAAAGGGTGGCTGTGTAATACGGAATTCCAGTCTTCGTCAAAACGCGATTTTCTGGCGTATAACAGTTTTATTTCTAAATTTTGCATATCGTCCTCGACTATATATCTATAATTAAATTCAACAATCTGAACAAGAGCCTATATATTATATTTTAATTCTTTTCACTTAATATCAAACACTAATTTGGGTTAAGAATAATAATTGTGGAAAGTGGTCAAAAGATCTGTGCTATTTTATGCAATTATTAGCGTCTTGTACCAAAAGACAAGAAGTCTAAAATTTAACTTATATTTTTATAGAAAACTAAAATTACTCTGATTATAATAAAAATAGTCGAGAATCAGAAATCATAGGAGAATTTTATTAAATTAAGAAAATTATTAGCGAACTTGTATTAGCTCTGGGTCTAATTGCTTATGATCCGGATAAAAAAGGCCGGATGATGGATACAGCGAGAAAACTCTAAAATTTGCCGGTCTGGATGGTGGTTATGGAACAGCAGGTTGGGAAGCGGTTATAAAAGGATTTGAAGCATTAACCGGAGCAACTGTTGAAGCAACATTCGAAAAAATATTGCTGAAGTTATTCGACCGCAAATAGCTGCAGGAACTTGACCGGATGTCATCTATTATATGAGCACTGGCGGGGAAGGTGCATTGACCGAGACAATGATTAAAGAAGAAATCATCATGGATCTCACATAGGTTTTAGAGATGAAAGTTCCGAGTGAAGATGTAACCGTTGCATCAAAAATTATACCGGGGTTTACAGATACCAACAATACCAATCCTTCTGGTGATGGAAAAACATTTGCATGCTTTGATAGGCAGTTCAAGAATATTAGCCAAGATCAGCTCTGACTACCCCGTAAAATCTTGTCAGAAAATAACATTATATTTCGATCAAGAGAAATTACATTTCTTTGATCCCGGAACAGAAAAGAA
>JAAYKK010000147.1 GCA_012522435.1 Clostridiaceae bacterium
ACAACAATAAATTGTAATGCTGTTAGTGGTATAGAGAAGTTATATCTACAAGTAAAGAGAATTGTAGATACTTTTTAGAGTATTAGATTATATTCTGGAGTAGTAGTGTTTGAGATATTTCCTTATGTCACTGAAGAGATACTATATATAGGGATAATCTTTCAATACAACAGTTATGAAATCTTATAAATTAGGCTAATTAAAGCAACCTGAGGTGCTAATGTGTATAAATACGATCGAGCCTTTTGGGCTAAAAAGCAAGATGTTCGGGGCCAATTCGAATGGCTTCCATTAACACAGCATTTGAAGGACGTAGGAGATGTCGCGGGACTACTATGGGAACACTGGTTATGTGAAGGACAAAAGCAACTGATTCGAGATCTTTTTGCTGAAGAGGGTGAAGAGAAAGGAAAAGGATTGGTGCAGTTTTTGGGTGCTATTCATGATATCGGCAAAGCAACGCCCGCATTTCAGATTAAACAAGGATATTTCAATACACCTGATTTAGACGCGCGACTAATTGAAAAATTAGAGGCCGATGGATATCACGATATTTCAAATTTGCTTTTGGCATCGATGTCATCCTCACCTCATGCTTTGGCCAGTCAACATTTGCTTTCATCTTACGGTGTAGGTGAGGACATTGCTTCCATTATCGGTGCTCATCACGGAAAGCCGGTAGATGATAATCGGATCGTTACGGAGCAGGCATCTTACGCTAGTAATTATTTTCAGCATGAAGATCCCTCTCATCCAGTGGGCAAACAATGGCGTGAAGCACAGGAGATGATTTTTCACAAGGCTTTGCAATCCGGAGGATTCAATCAAGTGGAAGATTTACCCGAGATCCCTCAACCGGCACAGGTGATTTTGGCTGGGCTGGTAATCATGGCGGACTGGATTGCCAGTAATGAAAGATTCTTTCCGCTGTTGCCAATAGACATAGATGAGGTAGTGAATTCGGAAGATAGACTACAAAAAGGGTGGGAGACATGGAAGAAAACAGATATTTGGCAGCCACAACGTTTGCAATCCGTGGAGAGACTATATCAAGACCGTTTTAACTTTAAGCCTCGCAATGTGCAAGCAGAACTGTCCCGTGCGATTGATGTCACAGATGAGCCTGGAATTATTATATTAGAAGCCCCTATGGGAATTGGAAAAACAGAAGCTGCTTTTATTGCTGTGGAACAATTGGCGCAAAAAACGGGACGTAGTGGCATGTTTTTTGGCCTGCCTACCCAAGCAACCTCCAATGGTATTTTCCCACGGGTTCATAGCTGGCTTGAAAAAGTACGAACTGAAGTGGGAGATAATGTCTCCATTCGCCTAGCTCATGGGAAGTCAGCGCTCAATCCACAATTTACCGATTTGGCTAAGCATATAAATGTTGACAGTGAACAAGATGGCAGTGTTGTAATAAACGATTGGTTTGCGGGACGAAAAACATCTGCTCTTGATGATTTTGTGGTGGGTACAGTGGATCATTTTCTACTGATCGCTCTAAAGCAAAAGCATTTGGCCTTGCGCCATTTGGGCTTTAGTAAAAAAGTGGTGGTGATCGACGAAGTACACGCCTACGACGCCTACATGAATCAGTATTTGTTAAAGGCTCTTCGTTGGATGGCTGTTTATGGGGTACCGGTGGTTATTCTATCTGCGACTTTGCCCTCGGAGAGAAGACATGAAATGGTGCGGGCCTATTTGCGAGGAAAAGGTGCGCGAGACAGAATGATTCGAGAAAGACTAACAGAATTGCCTACTTCCGCTTATCCACTAATTACATATACTGACGGGGTTGATGTACGGCAAGTTGTAGAATTTGCTGAGGAGCGGAAAAAAATTGTACAAATCCGTCGCTCAGATACGGAATCTGTGCTGGAACTGCTGGATAATTGGATGCAAGGAAATGGAGTGTTTGGCATCATTGTAAACACAGTAAAGAGGGCACAGGAATTAGCCAGCGCTTGCGTCGAGCGATACGGGCATAGCCATGTAGAATTGCTTCACTCACGTTTCATTGATACCGACCGGGTAAGAAAAGAAGAGAGTTTGCTTTCCATGATTGGTAAGGGAGCGGATCGACCGGAAAAGAAAATTATCATTGGAACGCAGGTTATGGAGCAATCACTGGATATTGACTTGGATGTTCTTGTGACAGATCTGGCCCCCATGGATCTAATCATCCAACGAATTGGTCGGCTACATCGGCACAATATACTACGACCTAAAGCTCATAAAGAGGCGGTTTGCTATGTGTTGGATACCGATTCGAACTTTGCTTTTGAGAAAGGTTCTGTGGCGATATATGGCGCGTATCTGCTGGCTAGAACCCAGTCATTTTTGCCAGAAGTGATGGTTTTACCAGGAGATATTTCTCGTTTGGTCCAAAAGGTTTACGGAGAGGATCCGGTAGAGATGGCTGAATCCTTACAAAATCTATACGAAGAAATGCGACGAGAACATGAGAACAGAATTGCTTCTAAGAATACACGAGCAAAAACATATCGTATTGCTGCACCGGTTTTGCAGAGAGGTTTTGAAGATAGTGGTTCTTTGATTGGCTGGCTGCGCAATAAAACACCATTGGAAACGGAAGAAAAAGCATACGCTCAGGTGCGAGATATTCAGGAAACAATCGAAGTGATTGTACTACAAAAAAGAGGAGAGGGGTATGGTATAGTAGGAGAAGACGGAGATATTTCTGATCATATCGATGATCCTCAAATAGCAAGTGACATAGCACGACAGACTTTGCGACTCCCAAACGGGTTGAGCAAGCCTTATACTATTGACGCTACCATCAAAGAATTAGAGACATACCATGCACTTCATTTTTCTGACTGGTATGCACAGCCTTGGCTGAAAGGAGCCTTGGGAATCATACTGGATGAAAATTTAATGTTTGAACTTAATGGAATGAAATTGCAATACAATCTAACACTTGGACTACTGTATGAAAGGATGTGATTATGTGAGGCAATATAATTTACTGGACGAACCTTGGATCTCTGTAGTTGTGGATAAAAAAGGGAATACGGAAAATGTTTCATTAATACAAGTTTTTACCAACGCGCACAGATACTCTGGTTTGGCAGGAGATACGAAAACTCAGGATTTTGCTGTTCTCCGTGTACTTTTGGCTGTTTTGCACACTGTTTTTTCTCGTTTTGACGAAGAAGGTGAAGTATACGAAGTCTTAGATTTAGACGAGAAATGGATTCCTCGGGAAGAGGTGGTAGACGAAGACGATGCAAAAGCCTATCGGGAGGCGATGTATGAAACTTGGGTCAATCTATGGAAAAAAGGACAGTTTCCTACAGTAGTGGAAGAATACCTAGAAAAATGGCGAAATCGATTTTTCTTGCTAGATGAAGAGTATCCTTTTTTCCAGGTGACAAAAAAAGATGTGGATCCTACTGTTATTGTAAGCCAAAGGAGAAACCCTGCAAATCCAACCACAATTCTTGGCAGGTACATAAACCGACAAGTATCTGAAAGTGGCACGAATCCTAATAACATTGCAAAAAAAGCTTTGTTCTCACCAAAGGCAGATAAAGGTCGTAATAAAGACAAACTAACATTATCTCAAATAGCACGTTGGCTGATTACTTTTCAAGGTTACACAGGATTAGCGGATAAAGCAGCTTTTGTAGAAAAAGATTATAGAGCTTCGAAAGGCTGGCTGTATGATATTGGCGGAATTTATGTGGAAGGCGGTAACCTATTTAAAACGCTGTTGCTTAATTGTGCACTGGTACATCCGGAAACACAATATCACGACAAAACTCAACGACCTTGCTGGGAATTTACAAGTGAGGAAATTATAAACAGATATTTACAAATAGGTGAGATTAATAATTTAGCGGAATTGTATACGAACTGGAGTCGGGCTATTTATATTGATCCTAAAGAAGACTATTCAGACATTTTTTCATTAGATATTGTCAAATTACCAGATATAACGCACGAGGATCAATTCTTAGAGCTCATGTCGCTTTGGCGCTACAATACAAGAGGACCTACTAAAGATAAATATACACCCAGAAAGCATCGAGCAAATCAAGCGATGTGGCGTTCCTTTGGTTTGATCACGCTAAGCTATCATGTCTTGGACAAAAAAGACAAAAATGTGCCGCAGCGCAAACCGGGTATTATTGATTGGATTAATAAAATAGGCAAACATGTAGGAAATCCAACGCTTACTCTTAACGCTATAAGTATGCAAGATGACGGAAACGCCACTTCCTGGGTTCCTGTAGATGAGATTTACGATGTGCTAAACATTCGTGAAGCCGTTTTGACCGATGTGGAAGAAGAGGGCTGGATACCTCGCATTAATGATGTGGTTGAAGAAACGAAAACTGTTATAGACTGGACTTTTCGTAATTTCCTGAAAGAACTAAAAGAGATTCGGAATATGTCATCGGACGGATTTGTAGATCGGGAAGTTGAAGAACTATATTTTTTGGTAGACCAACCTTTCCGGGAGTGGATTTCTGCTTTGCAATTTACCAGTGACAAAGACGATCGCATTTTTGCTTGGCGCGAAACACTGAAACAGTTGACTTTGCAAAAGGCACAACAAATTTTGCAACAAGCCGGTCCAAGAGATTATACGGGTATTATGAAAGAGGATGGAGTGCAAAATATTGCAACGGCTTATAATCGCTTTCTATATTTTTTATATAGACAATGAACAGAAAAAGGAGAGGAGTGGAAATGGAAGAAAACAGAAACATGAAATCCGTATTTCAAGTGACGGGTCGAATTGTGTCCGGACTCAGCAAAACGTTGGACACATCCGAAGGAAAAGCTACACTGGCAAATTTGCGGAATTCTATTGGGAAACCATTAAGTGAAACCGTAGATATTTGGCCATTGGTTTTTTCCAATTTACCGGATGAGTTTTTAAGTGCGTCCGGCCATGTAACTCATGAAGAAGAAGCAATTCTTACCGCTTTGCAACTATATGCGGTACACCAGCAAGGCAGTAGGGTAAGCGTAAGTTTGTTAGAAAAAACTGATGAATGGGAGAATATGGGAAAGAGTTTGAGCTACTTGCGTTCCCAGGATAGCACAGCAATCGATCGAAGATTTAACACCATGATCACTGCCACAGATTTTGAAGAGTTGATTCACCATTTGCGGCAAATGATAAAACTACTGAAAGCCAAAGAACAGGGGAAAGTAAATTATGCCCGTCTAGCTGAAGATTTGTATTGGTTTAGCAGAGGCTATCCAGAAAGCGTACGTATTCGTTGGACTCAGTCCTACTATCGTACACAAAAACCCAAAGATAAAGGAGATATAGAAAATGCTTAATAATAACCGTTTATTTTTAGATGTCCATGCAATTCAGACAATCCCCCCTTCGAATATAAATAGAGACGATACAGGAAGTCCGAAAACAGCCCAGTATGGAGGCGTACGTCGCGCGCGCGTTAGTTCTCAGGCTTGGAAACGAGCCATGCGGCAATATTTTTACGCTTACAGTGAACAAACTAATGTAGGGATACGAACATTAGAGATCGTTGCCTATGTCGCCAAAAAAATCCGTGAAATAGATGAATCTAAATCGAAAGTTGAAAGCATAGATTTAGCCGCGAAAGTCATTGGTGCAGCTAAAATAAAAACAAAAGACAATCGAGCACGTGCTCTATTCTTTTTGGGAGAGCAACAGGCGAAAGGTTTGGCTCAGGCTGCTCTAGACGGAAATTATGATAAAAAAGAAGTACAAGAAATTTTACGAAAAGATCCAGCGATCGACATTGCTCTATTTGGCCGTATGGTAGCAGACGATCCCTCCTTAAACGAAGACGCCTCATCTCAGGTAGCTCATGCTATTTCAACCCATGGGGTACAAACAGAATTTGATTTTTATACCGCGGTGGACGACTTGGCTCCGGAGGATAACGCCGGTGCAGGTATGCTGGGTACCATCGAATTTAATACATCTACTTTATATCGGTATGCCAATGTAGCAGTACATGAATTAACTCGGCAACTGGGAAATGAACAGACGGTTATTAATACCTTGAAATTGTTTGTAGAAGCATTTTCCAACTCGTTACCCACTGGTAAAGTAAACACTTTTGCAAATCAAACCTTACCGCAGACTGTGCTGGTTGCATTACGAGAAGACCGGCCGGTCAACTTAGTTAGTGCATTTGAAAAACCTGTAAAGTCTAGTGATGGCTATGTGGACGCATCCATAGACAGACTTTTCAAAGAATTAGAGAAGGTGCAAAAATTTGTAAGAGAACCCGCCCGCGTGCTTTTGCTTACTAAGGATAATGCCAAAATACAGAATTTAAATTGTGAAACGGTGGACAATTTAGAAGCACTGACAATGGAGTTAACCAATTCGTTAACCTCTTATTTTACAAATGAAAAGAGTGAATGATCGTGAAGACATTATTATTAAAATTGGCCGGCCCACTACAATCTTGGGGCACCCGTTCTCATTTTGAGACCCGCCATACTGATTTTTATCCATCAAAAAGTGCGATAATTGGTATGATTGCTGCGGGCTTTGGCTATCATAGAAATGACGATGAAAGCATTGCTGCTCTGAATCAGCTAGATTTTGCCGTGCGCGTTGATCGGCAAGGTACTTTATTGCGTGATTATCACACGGCGCAAAAATATAAGAATAATGGAGAATTCGATAGAACTTATGTAACGAACCGCTATTACTTGGAAGATGCGGTATTTGTTGTTGCTGTAGGACACGCGGATGAAAAATGGATAGATCGTATAGAAGAGGCATTGCGTAATCCCTACTATCAACCTTTTATGGGAAGACGCTCACTCCCATTGCCTGCCGACTTTATTTTGGGAAAAAGCACGAAGTCTGTTGTAGATGCGTTGCGTGAATTCCCTTTGCAAGATAGTGTTTTCAGGAAAAGACAGAAAAAAGAAAAAACTCTTGTTATCTATGCGGATGCTGACTTAATGCAGGATAAGGTGTCTACTCTACGCAAGGACCACGTCCAATCTTTTTCGCAGAAAGAAAGAAAATTTGGATATCGGTCGGAAGCAAGAATGCAGATTCTAGCAAAACAATCGGAAAGTTCTACCGAACACGATGCTTTTGGCGCGATCGGAGGATAATATGTATTTGTCAAAAGTGGAAATTGATAGAAAAAATCGCAGGAAAACCAAAGATTTACACCATGTGGGAGCGATTCACAATTGGGTTGAACGAAGTTTCCCTAAGGAAACAGAGAAAGAGAATCGATCTAGAAAGCTGTGGCGATTGGATAGGTTGCAAGGAAAAGAGTATCTTTTATTGGTAAGCCAGATAAAACCGGATTTGACTGCTCTAGAAAAATATGGTGTGAAAAATAGCGCGGAAACGAAAGAATATACACCATTTTTGCGTGCTTTACAAAATGGCACGAGGGCTCGATTTCGTGTCACACTTAATCCAGTAATAGCGGTAAAAGACGGAACCAGCAAACGTGGTCGAGTGAAGCCTCATGTAACGGTCAAACAACAAAGGCAGTTTTTGTTAGATCGGGCGGAAGTCAACGGCTTTCAGCTAAAAGAAGATGAGTTTACGATAGTAGATCGGGGTTATGTCGAATTTAAACGAAGTGGCCAAAGGCCTATACGCCTTAGTAAAGCTACCTACGAAGGTATACTAACCATAGAGGATCGGGATAAATTTATAGAAACACTGACACGTGGGTTTGGAAAGAAAAAAGCCTATGGATTTGGAATGATGACAGTCATTCCTATTAATGATGAAAAATGAAGGGTCATAGTGGCGCAAAGAAAACTACACTAAAAGAACTGCCTCGCATTGGCGATCGTGTAAGTTTTATTTATGTTGAACATGCTAAGATAAACCGACAAGATAGCGCGATTACTGTTACGGATGTCCGTGGAATAGTTCGCATCCCTGCTGCTATGGTGGGTGTATTACTTCTTGGTCCTGGTACGGAGATCAGTCATCGTGCTGTTGAATTGATCGGAGATACGGGTACTGCAATGGTGTGGGTTGGTGAAAGAGGAGTGCGACATTACGCCCATGGTCGTGCGCTCGCCCATTCCAGTCGTTTCTTAATAAAACAAGCTGCCCTTGTTTCAAATACCAGATCTAGGCTGGCCGTTGCCCGAAAAATGTACCAGATGCGTTTTCCTAGTGAAGATGTAACTAGTCTGACTATGCAACAATTGCGTGGCAGAGAAGGAGCTCGTGTGCGTAGTTTATATCGAACGCAAGCAAAGTTGTACAATGTAGAGTGGACACGCAGAGAATATGATCCAGAAGACTTTGAAGGTGGGGATATTGTCAATCAGGCACTATCGGCGGCTAATGTCTCTTTATATGGCATTGTGTATAGTGTTATTGTAGCGCTTGGCATGTCCCCTGGTTTGGGATTTGTTCACACAGGGCACGATAAATCTTTTGTATACGATGTGGCGGATTTATATAAAGCTGATATCTCTATTCCTACTGCATTTGAGACGGCCGCTGAATATAAAGAGGGAGAAGATGTGGGAAGGTTGGCTCGGTTGAAAGTGAGAGAAAAGCTGGTCGATGGCAGCCTCATGCAACGTATTGTCAAAGATCTGCAGTATTTAATGGATGTGGAAGAAACGGATGAAATGTTTATCGATACGATCCATTTATGGGATGACAAACAAAAACTGGCACCTTATGGAGTGAACTATCAAGAAAGGTCCTAATATGCCCTTTACAGTGATTACTTTGAAAAAAGTTCCCCCTTCCTTACGAGGCGATTTAACCAAGTGGATGCAAGAAATTGCTACTGGAGTATATGTAGGTAACTTTAACAGCAAAGTCAGAGAAGAAATATGGGAGCGGGTAAAAGAAAATGTGGCAGCTGGTGAAGCCACCCTCAGTTATTCCACCCAGAATGAAATTGGATATTCATTTGAAACAAGAAATACGCGACAAACAAACATTGATTTTGATGGGATTCCACTTGTACAGTGGGCTAACAAGGAATGTACAGGACAAACAGAGGAAACAAAAAGAGGAATTAGTAATGCAGCAAAATTCCGACAAGCAAGAAAATATTCTGTAACCACACCCTTGGAAGCCTCAGAGAAAGAACCCTATGTTATCTTAGATATTGAGACCGATGGATTGAATGAAAGGCAAAATAAAATTCTGGAGATTGGAGCCATACGAATTGAAGGAAATAGTATTAAAGAATTCCAAACATTGGTAACTTACGAAAAAAATGTGCCAAAAAAGATATTGGAGTTAACGGGTATAACGACAGAAATGTTGAAAGAAAAAGGAATTTGCCTAAACAAAGCCTTAGATAAACTTTTGAGATTTCTTGGCACGGCAACGATTGTTGGATATGGTGTAGAATTTGACTGTCGTTTTATAAACTACGCTTTACGAAATGAAGGTAAACCCCCTTTATCAAATAAAGTATATGACATTATGAAGTTTGTGAAGAAAGAAAAGATGTTTTTGGGAAACTACAAACTATACACGGTATTAAAAGCCTATGGAATACAAGAAGAAGTGCCTCATCGGGCGCTAGCGGATGCGAAACTAATTCATGCCTTGGCATTGAAAGTGAATGGATTTGACAAAGTCATAAGATAAAAATGGCTATTTATCGGGGATTTATTACTGTCCTTCCCGCATAAGCGGGGGTGATCCCGCTTTTGACCTGATGTTGCGCCAATATACTGTGTCCTTCCCGCATAAGCGGGGGTGATCCCGAGATCATCACCAGCGATGCATTCATAGATTGGTCCTTCCCGCATAAGCGGGGGTGATCCCGTATGATGAGCTTGAAGATGCAAAAAAAGCTAGTCCTTCCCGCATAAGCGGGGGTG
>JAAYKK010000021.1 GCA_012522435.1 Clostridiaceae bacterium
GCAAAAGAACTCGCACCTTGCAATATCAGAGTAAACGCTATTGCGCCGGGAGTTATTGCAACAGATATGCTAAATCAATACTCTGAAGTTGAGATTTCTGATATTATTAAGGACATTCCGCTTTTACGTCTGGGAAAACCTGAAGAAGTAGCAGAAACGGCATTATTTTTAGCGGAACAAGAATATATTACAGGCGAAGTTATTAACATTAACGGCGGGCTTTGGATGTAAAAGCCAGGTGATTGGATACAACATTAGATAAGGGTAGCAGATGCAATATCAAAAAGATTATTATCATTTCGTATGTTCTTTTTTAGATAAATATGATTATGATTCTTTGGAATTTCGACACAGTTATCATTATTCCGGTAATTTAGGTTTTCTTTACAGTAAAGAAGAGACAATTTTTAAAGTATGGTCACCGGTAGTTAAAAATATTGAAGTTTTATCTTACGGTATCTGGCAAGAAGAGATTGAAATTCCGCAAGAGCCACTAGAGGTGTGGCCAATGCAAAAGTTAGAGAAGGGTGTCTGGCAAGTAAAGCTCAAAGGTGATCAACATCTATTGATCTATCGTCTACGTGTAACTTACGACAATGATGAGCAGAGGATAACTCTAGATCCGTACAGTGTTGCGACAACGGTTAATGGAGGCCATTCCGTTGTAATCGATCTGGATCAGACTCAACCTGATAATTGGAATTCACGTAGAATGGATTTCACTCGATCAGTAGATGCAATTATTTATGAAATGAGCATCAGAGATTTTACTATTTTCCCTGACACTGATATTGAACATAAAGGTAAATTTTTGGGTTTGACAGAATCAGGTCGAACGAATGCGGAAGGCTTACCGGTAGGTTTAGATTATTTGAGCTCTTTAGGAATTACTCATGTACAGTTAATGCCATTTTACGATTTCGCCACTGTTAATGAAGAGCATGCAACTTTAGAATACAACTGGGGTTATGATCCGGCAAATTACAATGTTCCGGACGGCTCATTTGCAACAAATCCTTATAACCCTTTAACAAGGATCAGAGAGGCGAAATCCATGATTCAGGCTCTGCACGATAGAGACTTAAGGGTAATTATGGATGTTGTTTATAATCATGTTTATGATGTAGCAACGCATCCTTTTACGGTCTTGGTTCCGGGATACTATTTTCGTCATACCGAGGATGGAGAGCTTGCAAATGGAACTTTTTGTGGTAACGAAGTTGCAACAGAAAGAAGCATGGTCAGCAAATATATTACGGACAGTGTTCTCTATTGGGCCAGAGAATATAATTTAGATGGTTTTCGTTTCGATTTATTGGGAATTATCGATGTGTTTACTATGCGTACAATTCGTGAACAAATTGATCGAATTGACCCTTCAATTATCATTTTGGGTGAGGGCTGGAACATGGGCGATGTTTTACCGGAAATACTACGTTCCACAGCTGACAGATCAAGAATGTTACGTGGCATAGGTTTTTTTAACGATCAATTTCGCAATTCAATTCGGGGCAATGTTTTTGACAAATATACAAAAGGATTTGCAGCGGGTGGAGAAACCGATTCGCTTTTCCTTGATTATTCATTATTATCAGAACGTTATGCTAGACCCGGCCAAATGATCCAGTATGCCGCAGCACATGATAATTACACCTTATTTGACCAAATTGCTTCATCATTACCCAGGCGAAGCTATGAAGAGTATGAACGCAGACAGAATTTAGCTAATAGTATGGTTCTACTATCTCAAGGTGTTGCATTTATCCATAGCGGTCAGGAATTCATGCGGACAAAATTTGGAGATCCGAATAGTTACAATTCTCCCGACTCAGTTAATCAAGTAGTATGGCCGGAAACTAACCGATATACAGTAGATTATTTCAAAGCATTGGTGGAATTTCGTAAGAACAATCCGGAATTTCATTACCGTAGCTTCAGAGAAATCTTAAATAATGTTCAAGTTGATTTCCTGTCTGATCATTTAATAAAAATTAAGATAAAGTCCCTGAAGAAAAATTCAAAAGAATTTTGGGTTTTCTTTAATTCATATGAAGGTTTCAGTCCGACTCTGATGGATGCCGGAGAATATTTAATCTATTTTGCAGACAATGGATTCTTTATTGATCAACCCAAAAAACTTGAATTGACTGAAGGAAGTAATATGATAAATATTAGCCCTCTATCCACTTTTCTAGTTCAGAAAATAAAAAGCTATTAATTTAAGAATAGCTTTAACTTGTTTTCGAATTATATTAAGATAGTTGCTCAGATTTTAATGCCCAATTATTAGTCAATCAGTATAAACTCGGATCGTTTAATATTGTTTGACACAAGTAAAATCATTTGATAATATAGCAAAGCAGTTAATCGCGATACGCGAATATAAGCAAAATGCGGGATTAACTCAGTGGTAGAGTGTCACCTTGCCAAGGTGAAAGTCGCGAGTTCGAATCTCGTATCCCGCTCCACAAAAATGACCGCTGTATCCTATGATTAGCGGTCATTATTTTTCCGGCACCATAGCCAAGTGGTAAGGCCGGGGTCTGCAAAACCCCTATTCTCCAGTTCGAATCTGGATGGTGCCTCCATAAAATGACGACAAAACGGATACAATCCTGAGTCGTCTTTTTTGTTGCTTAGAATAATTGGTGTACAAAACTTTTAGAAATTCAGAGATAAAGTTAAAGGGTGCTATCACGCTCTTTAACTTTA
>JAAYKK010000145.1 GCA_012522435.1 Clostridiaceae bacterium
AAAATCTGGAGATCAGCTTCTTTGAGCACCAGATTATCATCCGGACTGTAACGAAACCACAAGCGTTCCGCCTGCATGATTTTCGTTGCGTATTTTTCAGACTCTGCTCTTAATTCCGAATTATCTGGATTTTTATATTTTTCTTCAATTTTGTTAATTAATAAACTTTTATCTTGCTCTGCACCTAAACTGGTTAATGAGCCATTATCCCGCTCAATAAAAGTCTTACTTAACAAATCTCTCCCTTGCTTGATACTCAACGGAATACCATCCGCATCTTCCATAATCAAAGATCCGGCTCTTGCCGCAACCGGCAAAGCTTTTTGATAAGGATGATTATTCAACAATAAATAATTAGCTAAACCTGAAGCCGTTCCTCTAAAATCAATCTTGCCCTGATCAAGAAAAACTACCTGGTCAGCATTCTCCAGCAAGTCATCTAGATTGTGCTCTGAGAGCACAATTCCCGTACCTGTTTCAGCATGAATATAAAAAAGCATCTGCAAAAAATCACGCCTGGCAATCGGATCAAGCTGTGCAGTAGGTTCATCTAAAACCAGAAGATTAGGTTGCAAGATCATATTTGAAGCAAGATTTAGGATCTGTTTTTCACCACCAGATAACTCGGCAACTCTTTTATCAATCCAGGATTCAATTCCGAAAAAGTTAGCAATTTCGGCAATTCTTCTTTCAATCTCTTCCGGCATAACACCTTGATTCTCAAGACCAAATGCCAGCTCATGCCACACAGAATCCATCACAATTTGATTAGATGGATTTTGCATTACAAAGGATATCTTAGAATTTTGTCTGTTATTAATAAGATCCTCAGCAAAATTTATCTGTCCATCGCCTTTACCTTTAGGACTTAACTCAGGTTTTAGATGCCGCAATAGAGTAGTTTTTCCACTGCCGCTCATGCCACAGAGTATAGTCAATGTCCCCTGCTCCAACACAAGATTAATATTTTTCAGAGCAGCCGAATTTTCTCCGGTAGGATAAGTAAATGAAAAATCTCTGATTTCAATTAATGACTGTTGTTTATTCATAGATAATAATCCCAGATTTGATCCGACGTTCCGTTTCTTTTTCTTGCTTAAGAATTCTGCGCCAAATAAACCATTGAAATAAATCCAGCATAGCAGGTAAAACCAGCAACAGTATCAAACTGCAAATAGCGCCGGAGAGTAAAATCCTATTACTCTCAAGACCATTCCAGGTTAAATAAGGATAATAATTAAATTTGATTGCTCCACTGAATGCTGTTATCATATGCAGGATAAATATTCCACAGAAAGATAATACCATTCTTAAATCACGTTTATTAAAGCAATTTCTACTATAACTTATTCTATTTTTTGAGGGATAACCTTTGGCAAGCATACTATCTGCCGTTTCTAGAGAATTCTCCATACTCCAACTTAATAAAACCGTGAGCATACGGGCAGCAAATTTTGCTTTTTGTGAATTGCTTAATTTCTCTTGACCTAACATTGCTTTTTGATTCAAGGAAATTTCTGTACCTTGCTCAATTGTATCCGGTATGTATTTTAAGATCATCGATAAACTCAGACCAATTGTAGGGAGACGCTTGCCGAAAATCGCCAATATTTCATCACTACTGAGCATAGAGTTGTAAGAGGTAAACCAAAGAAATACTGTAAACAAAGCCAGTCCGCTGAAGACACCGTAAGAAAGATTCTCAACCGTAATCGGCTTGCCTTCTCCCAGATAAAACAACACAGTTAAACCGAGACTGTTAAAATAACTGTTAATAAAAACAATTAGAGCCAGCATCGGCATAAAGGTCAGCAAGCTTTTAAGCAGTCTTTTAACCCCGTGCAAGCGCACAACATAAAACCCCGAAAATACAAAACATAATGTAACCCAGATCGGATTACGAGTCATCATGCTCAGAGTTAAAACAGAAATAAAATATAATAAACTGACTAGCGGATGATAATCTCTTAAACTGCGCATTAATATCCACCAAGCGTATAGCTGAATTCCACACGATCTCCCGGACTTAAAACATATGAATCTACGCCATAGCCAGGACTCGATCCATTAACAAAATACAGCCATCCTCCTTGACCATTAACTGCTTTTTCAGCTAAGGACTGAATTGAGTATATGTATTGACCATAACTAGTACTCTTTCTACCTACTTCCAAGCCAGAGTTAATGATCAAATCATAGACTGTAGCTCCGTTTTGTAAAGTATAGCCCGTATCTCTCAAAATCCAACCGCCATTTGAAACTGCTATTGCTACTTCGTTACCTGCATTATAAGCATTAATACATTCGACACTTAAACTGACTCTGATTGTTTCAGGTTGAGTTGTTGGAGGTGAAGTCGTCGGCGTTTGAGTTGTTGCCGCTGTTGTAGCAGCAGTTGTCGTCCTAGCGGGTGTTGTCTTTGCTGTTGTTGTCCTACTCTGTGTATTATTAACTTTTGTCGCACTTTTTGAACCGCTAGATTCAGATTTGACAGTCGAATTTGTTGTTTTAGCTGTATCGGCTTTGGTTGAACTTATTGTTGAAGAGGTTTTGTTCTCTTCTTTTTTAGTATCTGTAGATTCAGCATCGGATTTTTTTGTTAAAGAGTCATCTGTTTTATCAGACTTTTCTGTTAAAGAAGTCTCTGACTTAATAGCTTTCTTATCTTTATTAGACTGTGATTCTTCATTTGATTTATTTTTCTGATCATGGGTAGTAACACCTGAAATTTCATCTACTTCTTGATCCTCTGATTCCTGTTTCTCAAAATCAACAGAATTTGAAGAATTCTCACATGAGCAAGCAACCAGACTAAACAGAATAACTATGCTTAAAACAAAGCTAGCTAAATGTCGTATTTTTTTCATATTATTACCTTTCATTATTACGATCTTAATAATGATAACGATTTTCACCTTTTTTGTTAACTAATAAATAATGCTGAGCACCCTTAGCTAAGGGTGCTCAATGTTGGTATGAGTTTGAAAGAAAAACTATTTTAGGAAAAGTCTAATTTTTCTAATCAACAAAATTTATTAATGTTTTTCTATTCAGTTTTCTCTGAATGTTTTGATACCTTTTTAACCAAAATCAAAACTCCTGCAATCATGATAGACACTATACCGGGAATGATTAGGATTTGTTCACCGGTCCTTGCAAGTTGTTGTGCTTGACTCGTACTGGTTGTACTTGTCTGAGCTGTGTCAGCTTTTGCTTGAACAGTTTCTTTCTCAGTTACTTGCCCACCATATGGCTGAGAAGCTTCTTGTTCCGGTTCCACAGATTTTTCCGGATCTGTTGGTTCTTCCGGTGTAGGTGCTACTACATTAGTTGCTGCTAAAACATAGGTACTATTGTCTTTTAATAGTTGGTTAAAAGAAATCGTCCTGTTTGCAGCAGGAGTTTGCAACAATTGATTATTGAGTTGAGATAAGAGCATCGGCTTAATACTCATCATTCTGCCTGCTTGGGCTGAAGGATTATTCAATCCCACCTCAACTAATTGGCTACCTACTAATTTATAGAGTTTATATTCCTGATTTTCAGTTAATGGCAAATACTCTTGATCAACAGTTAGTTTAATCGTAATCGAGGGATTTTCTTCTGCTTGACCTTCAAATTTTGTTTGGAAAGCAGCATAATCTATTTCGCCCAATTCTTTCTCTATATCCTCACCATATAGTAACTTAATGCCATTCGTGGCATCAGTAATTTGTAAACTTGAATGTTTCAGCAGTTTAGGATCATCAGCTATCTCAAATGTTGCATCTCCAATT
>JAAYKK010000131.1 GCA_012522435.1 Clostridiaceae bacterium
ATGAATCTCTAAGATTGTATGAATCTAACCTAGAAGAAAATGTCTCAAGAGTTGAATATAAATTCCCAAATTCTGTTGCAACCAGTATTAATATTTACGATCCTACTAATAAGTATTTTACATGGAGAGAAGTATATGAATTATCTAATCATGTTGATTCAAGTGGAGTAAAGTTATTGTACAGAGAAGAGATTAATGATGATGCTTATCATCCTGTTCATATAGCCCAATATGGTTTAAATCAATTTGGGAATTATTGTGAGACAAATGATCCAAAATATTTGGAAATTGCCTGTACACAAGCAGACTTTTTTGTTGACTCTATAGATAAAGATACAGGTCTTTGGTACTATGACTTCGATTTTGAAGTTGGCGGAACTAATGAAACTCTTAAGTCTCCCTGGTTCTCTGCTATGGCACAGGGACAAGCAATTTCATTATTATCAAGAATTTCCCATGAAACTAAAGATCCAAAATATCTCGATACATGTCAGCTAGCTATGAAACCATTTTATGTAACTGTAGCAGATGGTGGATTGATGAGAGACTTCTTTGGTCATGTTTATCTTGAGGAATATCCCACAATTTTACCAAATTATGCTTTAAATGGGTTTCTCTTTACTCTGATTGGAATTTTTGATTATTGGCAAATTTCGGAAGATGTTCAAGCAAAAAATCTGTATAACGAATTAATAAACACTGTAGAATACTGCTTGCCTTATTATGACTCAGATGGAATCAGCTTCTATCATTTAGGACATTTGAATTTTAATGAGCAGCTTGCACCTCTTTATTCAACTTATTACCACTTGGTACATGTGGAACAATTAAGAGTCATTAATCAATTTGAAAGAAGTCCTGTAATTCAATTTTACATTAACCGTTGGACATCTTTTGTCAATGATTAGTTCTGTATATTTTCTCGTAAAAATCAAGCAATTTTTTTTCTTGAGAGGCCCAATTGTATTCAGTTATCACAGCATTGTATCCACGTTCTCCCATCTGAACACCCTCTTTTGGATGATCTATAAACCATTCAAGAGCTTTCTTTATTTCATTAGGATTATCAGGTTCAACACAAATCCCACAATTATTCTTCACAACAATCTCTTGCCACAAATCAAAGTTTGTACAACATACAGGCTTTTTTTGCAGCATGTATTCAAATAACTTTGTGTTACCTAAAGTACCAACATTATAATCAGTATTAGGCAATTTTCTACATAAAGCTATTCCTAGGTCACTATTGTTAATAATTTCAATAACTCTTTCTCTAGATACTACACCTAGATAATTAACTTTTTCCCAACTATTATGTAATTTTATTTTTTGAAAATATTCTTCATGCTTTGGTCCACATAACAAATAAGCAATCTCTAAATCATCAATCGCATCTAACAATTCCAAATGGCACCATTCTTCAGAAATTAGTCCTGGAAAACATATTGTAAAATCATCTGATTTTACAATATTAATTTCATTATTAACATTAATGTCTATCAACTCATTCTGCTCAGACAACAAAGGATAGTTAGTTACAGTTACTGTATTAGAATTATTTTGCTTCATTCTCTTGCTGAAGTTTGGAGATACACAAATAATACCAGATAATTTTTTTACAATACGCTTTTCATACGAAGCATATATGTTAGAAATTAGTGTTCGTAATATTTTGGGTATATAAGTTTTTTCTTCAATTTGACCCGGTACATTTTCATGACTATCAAAAATTACAATTTTGCCTTTTTGGGATAATTTCTTGCCTATTGGTAGTAGCTCTGGATCATGGATATGATATATATCGGCATTAACATTAATTGCAGCTCTATATAACTTTTTTGTAAAGAAAAGTATACGCTTTATTCGAGATTTTGGAGCTTTACCCAAACCTATTAATTTTATGCCTTCCTTTTTTCCTGACACACCTTGTGATATTAAAGTTGTCTTGTAACCTGCCTTGGATAAGGAAACTAACTCTTTATAGAAAATTCGGATATCGAATTGTTTGTGTACACTTGTCAAATGACATACAGAAGGCTTTTCCACTTTAACATCCTCAATAATTTCTAAACAATATTCTCAGCAAACCTACAAATGAGCCCATCCCGTATCCTAAATGAAATGAAGGAAATAAATATAACAAGTGCAAAAATTCGATAAATGAACCTGATAATTTTGCAGAAACAAAAAAGTTAATGAAAAGATACACTATTATAAGAATTGACCACGGGAAAAACATTTTTGAACAAAATATAATTAACGCTAATCCCAAAAAAATATACAAAAAAAACAGAAAAGGAATGAAATGTCGTATTTTCATGCTTCCTTTGATTAAATGAAAAGTTATAATATTCCACATACCATTCTGAAATGCCATTTTCATCAAAGAAGTATAGGAATCTCTGCAAAAG
>JAAYKK010000148.1 GCA_012522435.1 Clostridiaceae bacterium
AAATTAAAGTCTAATGATATAAACGATATTATAGCGGTATGGTATGAAGAAGCATCAGAGTTCAACGGTGCAGAAGAATTCGATCAGACGAATATCACATTCATGAGGCAGAAGCACAAACTAGCTGCTAATGTGCAATTTTGCTGGTCATTCAATCCACCACGCAACCCGTATAGTTGGATCAATGAATGGGTAGAAGAAGTATCAGAGTATGAAGACTACTTAGTTCATCACTCAACATATAAAGATGACGAATTAGGCTTTACGACTGAACAGATGCTTGCGAATATCGAGCGAGTGAAGAAAAACGATCATGATTATTATCTTTACTTGTACGAAGGCTTTCCGATAGGTATTGGTGACAACGTATATAACATTGATCTGTTTCAGCCGTTGCAGAAGATACCTGATGATGAACGAATACTAAAAGTATATACAAGCACAGACACAGGCTATTCAGTATCAGCGACAGCGACAGGAGCATTCGCATTGACGAGCAAGCGAAATGTAATACTACTTGACACTGATTATTACAGTCCAGAAGGCAAGGCAAACAAGCGAAGCCCTGAACAGCACTGCAAAGCATTAAGAAGGTTCACAGAAAAGATAGCCGATAAATACAAAAGACCGATCAGCAAGAAGACGGTAGACAGTGCAGACGGAGCAATACGCACACAGTATTACAATATGTACGGTGAAAGACTTCACCCTGTATCGAAAAGCAAGAATGTAGATATGATTGATTATGTAATAGACCTGCTGACACAAGGCAGGTTTTATTATTTAGACACGAAGAATAATCAGATATTTATTGATGAACACAGAAAATATCGTTGGGACGAGAAAAGCATACAAAGCAATCCAGATAATCCACAAGTGATTAAAAAAGATGATCACGCTGTGGATTTATTTAAGTATTTTGTTAAAGACAATTTACGTGATTTAGGATTGAAATTTTAAGGTGGCAAAAATGCTAGACAACATAAGAGCATGGTTTTTGAGAGTAGGTGCAAAGTTGGGATTAGTCAAAGAAATAAACGAAATAACAAAACATAGAAAAGTATATGCAGAAGATAGCACGTATAATCGCATAGCGTTAGAAAAACAAATCTATCAAGGTTTTGTTCCTGATTGGCATACTATTGAGTACACGACTTCAAATGGCATTGCGAAATCAAGAGAGATGCGAAGACTCAATGCAGGAAAGATTGTTGCAAATGAAATGAGCAGTCTGATCTTCAATGAGAAGTGCCAGATAGACGTTGCTACAAGAGGTTTTGTAGAAGCTAAAGAAGGTGAGGAGCCGAAGGAGGATCAAGCGAAAGAGTTCGTTAATAAAGTTTTGAAAGATAATGACTTCTTTAAGAACTTCCAACGTTACCTTGAATACTGCTATGCACTTGGCGGAATGGCAATCAAAGTATTTGAGCATAACGGTCAAATCAAACTATCTTATGCCGTTGCAGATGCTATGTATCCACTTTCAAGCGACAGTGAAAACTTAGATGAAATGATGTTCATCTATGAAGAAACAAAAGACGATAAATACTACACACTGCTAGAGTGGCATGAGTGGATAGGCAATGAATACATAATCACGAATGAACTATACGAGAGCGACAAACGTAGTAAATTAGGGCATAAAGTACCGTTATCCGTACTGTATGAAGATTTAGAAGAAGAAACACCGATAAAAAATATTACAAGACCGTTATATGTTTACTTTAAGCCTAACACGGCTAACAACATTGACTTGCAGAGTCCATTAGGTATCAGTCTATATGCTAATTCACATGACACGATATACAGCATTGATTATCTGTACGACTTTTTCATGCATGAGTTTAAATTAGGCAAGCGTAGGATAGCAGTAGACGGTTCTATGCTGAAACCGTACATAGACCACGAAGGTAATGCAAGACAAAGATTTGATACTGACGAAACAGTTTTTGTTCCTTTGTCTTCTGATGATGATATTCAAGTCAAAGACTTATCTGTTCCGTTGAGAGTGGACGAAATTGTTAAAGCGATTAATACACAGCTTGAACTGTTGGCAATGCAGACAGGCTTTAGTTCCGGCACATTTACATTTGACGGTCGTAGCATTAAGACAGCGACTGAAGTTGTATCTGAAAACAGCAAAACGTACAGAACAAAAAACAGTCATGAAACGCTAATAGAGCAAGGCATCAAAGATTTAGTCAAGACAATCCTTGAAGTTGCAACCTTATATGACATCTATACAGGAAGCACCGAAGTTGACGTATCGGTAGACTTTGACGATTCAATAGCAGAAGACAGACAGCAGAATTACAATTATTATTCGACAGCGGTTAACGACAAGCTATTACCACGTATTGAAGCAATACAAAGGATATTCAAGGTCACGAAAAAGCAAGCAGAAGACTGGATAGCAGAAATAGACGCAGAAGATAATACACTTCCTGCTGAAATGATTGACTTACTAGGCGTACCTGCTAGGGATATGAGCAATGAATGAACTTGATATACGCTTGCTAGCTTACGAGCGAATGTATTCAGACTATGAAGATGAATTGCTATCACTGATCGCTGACTGGTTAAGGGAAGGACTTAACGATTACGAAGTTGGCGAGAACATAGAAGATTGGAAACAAAGGCAACTGCTGAAAACAAACAATGCAAACTACAAACAAGAAATAATTACACATAACAGGTTGTCCCTGATAGAAGTAGTTGCCTTAGTTATAGTTATCACGAAAAAAGAAAAAGAATTGCTGTTAAAGCAAGCTGATGAATATCTGGAAGTTACAGATAACGAAAATAAAGCAAGCAGATTAAAAGACGTTTCTAACGCTATTGAACAAGCATCAAGACAATTGATGATAGAACAGGTTCAGTATCAGCAACAGGCTAACAAGACTATTCTTGATAACCTTGACGCAGACTATAAAGAAATACTGAACGAGATTGCAAAAGAGGTCGTATCGGGCAAGAAAGGTATATTTGAAGCGACTCATGAAGTAGCAAAGAAGTTTGCTGAAAAAGGTTTAACTGTACTAAAAAGACGTGACGGAGCGAAACTATCAGTAGAAGGCTATGTATCTAGTTCACTTAGAGCAATACAGAAGACAGTAGCTATTCAGCTACAAGAACAGACTTATGATGAACTAGAAATAGATTTAGTTGAAACAACGAGCCTTGCAGACAGCAGAATAACGCATATACCGTTTCAGGCTAAAGTTTATAGCAGAAGCGGAGCAAGTTTGAAATATCCGCCTTTAGCAAGCACAGGATACGGAACAATAACAGGTATGATAACAGGCATTAATTGCAGACATCAGATGTACCCATTTGATGAAGTGACAGGACAGAGGTTCAAGCCGTTTAGCGAAAAAGGAGCAGCACAGAATTATAGACTATCGCAAAAGCAAAGAGAGCTTGAGCGTAATATCAGACGAGCAAAAAAAGAACTTAAAATGCTTGAAGAACTTGACGCTCCACTTGATGAGTTAGCACGTTCAAGAGCGAAAGTTGAAAGAAGCGAAAAACGTTTAGATAACTTTATTGATAGAACAGGGAGAAGAATTAGACTTGAAAGGATAGAGCCACAATGAATAAAGCAAAGATGTTAAAGCTAGCACAAGCGATCGTTAAGGAAATAACAGAAGATGACATATCAGGAGTTCAGATAAGACAAGTACCGCCCGAGAACAAATTAGTCATGGGCGACACTTTGACTGTAACAGTAACGTTCAAGCCTGAACACGTTGACTATCTACAAGACGATCACGAAATGAACAACACATATTATCAGTAGGAATAAAGGGCATATGAAGATATGAGAAAAATAAGCCAGGCAGAGAAAGAATATATTGAACAAGGTCCTTCCCGCATAAGCGGGGGTGATCCCAGCAG
>JAAYKK010000127.1 GCA_012522435.1 Clostridiaceae bacterium
AATTTTCTTAGTTTAATATTGAATTATATAGCGGAGTAATTTCATTTCGACGGTGAAAAGATCGCCGTCGATTTGGATCTCCATTGATCCTTTTTGGGCAGTGATCAAACTCTGAGCAATGGATAGCCCGATTCCGCTTCCTTCTTGGCTTCGTGAGCTGTCACCTTGGATAAAACGTTCGAATAGCTGGTCAGCTGTAATATTTAGCGGTTCTGCCGATACATTGCGAATTCTGATTTTGACCATTTCACTTTGATCGCAGATGACATCCAGATAAACTCTGGTATTATCTTGAGCATACTTTACAACATTGCTCAATAGATTATCTAATACTCTCCAGAGACATTTTCCATCAGCCTGGACAATACAAGGATCTTCAGGGAAGGTTAGAATAAATCGGAGTTTCCTTTGCTCAAATTTATCCAGATATTCGGCATAAGCTTGTTCCAGCATCTGTTTTAAATCTAAAGGGATCAGTTCTACATTGATATTACCGGTTGAAATCTTTGAGGCTTCTATTAAATCTTCAATTAAATTCTTAAGACGATTTGCCTGCTTTGACAAAACTTGAATATATTCTTCTGCTTGTTGATTATCTATATTTTCTCTTTGCAAAAGATCTGTATAAGCAATGATTGAGGTGAGCGGTGTTTTTATGTCATGTGATACATTAGTAATCAACTCAGTTTTAAATAATTCGCTTTTGGTTTTTTCTTCAATAGCTAGATTAATACCTTGATTAAGGTTATTAATTGCATGAGCCAAATCATGAAAATCAGGACTCATTTTATTGACATCTAAATAATGATCCAACTGTCCCTTAGCTAACGCAAGAATAGCATTTCTAACCTTGCGATAATTATTGGTGAAATTTAGTGAGATAAAAATAAATGCCAGATTATAAACAATAAAAATGGTAACTAACCAATACGATGAAGATACATTTAAAAGACTGATCAAAATTCCATCACCTATAATAAAAGCGAGCAGAATTAAGATTTCGCGCCAGACCAAAGGAATTAGATGATAAATTTTCACGATTAGAGAGATAAACCCCTTGATCAGTTTCGTAAAGAATTGTATAACTCTATACACAAAACTACTTTTTATAATGGTGCCTGCTTTTATTTGAGCAACAATTAGCAGTAAATAGGCATATAAGGTGACGAAACAAGTAGTGAAAATAACACTTAAATAGATTTGGATTCTGGGGAAACTGGATAAGTTATACTGAACTAAAGTTTCTGAAAAAATGTAGCCGATTGAAATCAAAATAGCAATTAAGATAAATAAAGGTAGGAGTAGAAGATCGATCGGCCATTTTTTTATAATTGAAAACTGAAGTTGATCACTGCCTTTTTGCCAACCCAGACTTAAGCAATGATAAACAAAACCGCTCAAAACCATAAACAAACAGATAACTACCCAAATAAGACTACCTTGGGGGCTTTGGGCAAATTCATGATTGGTCAATTCTGAATCAGTTAGATCAACTGAACTGATTTCTTGCTCCATTTCTTGAGCAAAGGGCGCTAATTCCTGCCCGGGGCTTTCTGTAGGTCGTATTAAATCAAAAGATTCGTAATTCGGATTGAAAAAATTATCCGATGGATTTTCCGGGAGAAAATATTCGTGAAAAGATCCGGAATATTCAAAAAAATTATTAGTTGCTGTAATATTGCTAACCGCTACAAAGCAAGCATAAAAAACACATAGGGTAGAAAATAAAAAAACGGCTGCTTTTAAAAAAATGCTCTTACGAAATTTCATTTTTGGTCATGCTCATTCTAAATAGGCGGCAGTTGTTCTAAGCGATAACCTTGTCCCCAGATGACAGTTATTAATCTGGGATCTGCAGGATCTACTTCAATCTTTTCGCGTAAATGTCTGATGTGGACCGCAACGGTTCCGTCTGCTCCGTATGCAGGAGATTGCCAGACTTCTTCATATATTTCAGTTGTAGAAAAAACTTTACCTGCTTTTTCCAATAATAATTTTAATATATTGTATTCAATCGGTGTTAAGGCAACAGGTTTACCATCGACAGTTACTTCACGGCTTTCGGTATCCATGACCAACGGTCCTGATGCCAGTTGACTAAGGCTTTGTTTGATACCGCCAAGACTGGTGTAACGTCTCAGATGAGAGCGAACTCTTGCTACGACCTCCATTGGATTGAAAGGTTTTATGATATAATCGTCCGCACCGACATTCAAACCTAATACTTTGTCATGCTCTTCACTTTTGGCTGTGAGCAAAATAATTGGAATATTACTTTTTTCACGAATTTTTTCCGTTGTGTCAATACCGTCTAGTACCGGCATCATTATATCCAGAATAACCAGATGGACTTCTTCCTCTGCTATGATCTCCAAAGCTTGTTCACCATTTGTAGCTTTTAATACTCTATATCCTTCAGCTGATAAATAGATCTTCAAAGCAGACAATATATCGAGATCGTCATCACAAATTAAGATTGTTTTAATATCGGTCATTTTTGGGTACTCCCTTATCTTTAAAGCTTAATCTTTTACTTAGCTTAATTATATGATAACTTAACTAAAGATTAAGCAAATAAAAGTCTTTTTAAGAAATTATTTAATAATTCTTAAAACAATTACTGATATTCATGATAAAGAAAGAAGGTTTGAAGCTTGTTAGGCAATAAACTGGAAACAAAAAAACTATTTATTGAAAACATTCCCATCATTGAAATATATCTACAAAACCTTGCTGACAAACCGGCTCCTTTGTTGGTATTCTACCACGGTTGGACTTCAGACAAAATAAACGGTTCGGGTTTTGGTGAGACTATTGCAAAATTCGGTTTTCGAGTAGTTGTGCCTGATTGTGCTTATCATGGCGAACGGGCAAATCAATTAATACGTATGTGGGATGTGCATTATTTATTTAATAGTGTAATTGAAACTGCTGCTGAATTTCCTCGGATTGTTGATTATTACAAAAAACAAAATTTAATTGCTGAAGATTTTTATGCTGTTGCCGGGGTTTCAATGGGAGGTATGATCGCAAATATTCTCTTGAAAAGAGAGCCTGCAATTAAAGCTGCAGGTATACTTATGGGCTCTCCTCAATTACAAAAATTTGCCGAATGGATAGTCTATCAAGGATTGGAAGATTTATTCAGAGTATCAAATGATTTTTATCCGGATCTTACTTTACCCGATGAGCGGATACAAATGGGAATAATCAATCGTGAAACAGACTTGATTTTGGAATTAGTTCCCAGGCTTGA
>JAAYKK010000128.1 GCA_012522435.1 Clostridiaceae bacterium
AATAACAAAAACATGGAGGGAAAAATGAAAAAACTATTAGCACTATTAATCGCAATGGTTATGGTCTTTGGTCTTGTTGCCTGTGGTGGCGGGAAGGAAGACACATCAAAAGAATCTGAAGCTGAAGAAGTTGCAGATGACACAACTGAAGAAGTTGCAGATGACTCAGCAGAAGAAGATGCAGACGAACCGGCTGATGAACCTGCCGAAGGTGGAAAAACTTATAAAATCGGTGTTACTATTTATCAATATAGTGACAACTTCATGACACTTTATCGTAATGAACTCGAGAAATATTTCGGTGAATTAGGTGAAGCAGACGGCAATACATATGAAGTTGAATTCCAAGATGGTAAAAATGATCAAAACACACAGAATGATCAATTGAATAACTTCATTGCTCAAAAGAAAGATCTGATTATTGCAAACTTGGTTGAAACAACCGGTGCAGATCAATTCTTAAAAGATGCACAAGAAGCTAACATTCCGGTTGTATTAATTAATCGTGAACCTAAAGAAATCTCGACAATGGAAATTTGGCCCGGCAAAACAACATATGTCGGCGTTGATGCTCGTCAATCAGGAATTTATCAAGGTGAAATTATCGCTGATACTCCAAATAAAGGTGATATTAACGGAGATGGTGTTGTAAACTACATTATGATTATGGGTGATGCCGGTAATGTTGATGCAGAACAACGTACTGAGTTCTCAGTCAAAACTCTCGAAAAATCAATTAAAACTGAAATTTTGGGTGAAGCTCAACGTGGTAACTGGGATCAAACCAAAGGACAAGAAATTACAGCTAATGCTTTGACACAATATGGTGATCAAGTTGAAGTTGTCTTCTCTAACAATGACGGTATGGCGATGGGTGCTATGCAGGCAATTGAAGGAGCAGGACGTGTAGTCAATGAAGACATCTATTTAGTAGGTGTTGACGCTTTACCGGAAGTTGTTGAAGCTATTGGTGAAGGCAAATTTACCGGAACCGTTCTCAATGACCACTTTAACCAATCTCATACTGCCGCTGAAATCGCAGTAAAATTGTTAAATGGTGAAGATGTAGAACCATATTACTGGCATGACTATGTAAAAGTAACCAAAGCAGAAGATTCTGAACTCTCCCGAAAAGATTGGCGTGCAGAATCAATCGAAGAATATCAAGCAAGACTGGCTGAATACGAAGATTAATTTTATTCTTTGCTATTTATAATAGTTTAAACATCAAGTATGCCTAGGCATACTTGATGTATTTTGAAAGGAATGATTCATGAGCGATTATATTCTCGAAATGATTGATATCAACAAGTCCTTTCCCGGGGTTAAAGCCTTAGATAATGCTCAACTTAAGCTTAAGGCAGGAACAGTTCATGCTTTGATGGGTGAGAACGGTGCGGGTAAGTCCACACTGATGAAATGCCTTTATGGTATGTATTTTGCTGATTCAGGGGATATAATACTTGATGGAGAAAATGTAAGCTTTAAAGATTCTAAAGAAGCTTTAGATCATGGTGTAGCAATGATTCATCAGGAATTGCAACCAATTCGAATGATGACAGTTGGCGAAAATATTTTTCTCGGTAATTATCCTCGAACTAAATTGGGCTTAGTAGATCATGATGCGATGTATAAAGAAACGGAACAGTATTTAGAAGCAGTTGGTTTACAAGTCAATCCGAGAACATTACTAAATGAGTTAACAGTTTCACAAATGCAATCTGTTGAAATTGCAAAAGCCATTTCTCATCATGCTAAGATTGTTATCATGGACGAGCCTACATCATCTTTAACTGAAGCTGAAGTTGCAAAACTATTCGAAATAATTGAAGATCTAACTGATCAGAATATCGCAGTAATTTATATCTCTCATAAAATGAAAGAAATTTTAGAAATATCCGATGAAGTCACCATACTTCGTGACGGTCAATATATCGGAACATGGCCTGCTAATGAGCTAGACAATAATAAAATTATTCATCATATGGTAGGACGTGAATTAACATCTTTATTTCCACCTCGAACTTCAATGGCACAAGAAGAAAAAGTTTTAGAAGTAGAAAATTTTACTTCTCCTACTGCTTTATCATTTAAAGGTTGTTCATTTGATCTCAAACGTGGTGAGATTCTTGGTGTAGGAGGCTTGGTAGGTGCTCAACGTACTGAGTTGATGGAGGCCATATACGGTATTCGCTTACATGAAGACGAGGGTATTATTAAAAAAGAAGGCAAGCAAATCAGGATTAATCGTCCGCAAGATGCGATTAGACATGGTATTGCTTTGGTTACTGAAGATAGGCGTGAGTCAGGTATTTTTACCGTGCTTTCAGTTTCAGACAATGTTGCTATCGCTTCAGTCAATCAGTATAGGCATGGTCCTTTGCTAAGCTTAAAAGAAATAGATTCAGTTGTTGAAGACAGCATAGATAAGCTTTCGATTAAAACTCCTACACATCAAACACCTATCGGCAGTTTATCCGGTGGTAATCAACAGAAAGTAATTTTAGCTCGTTGGTTAGCCAATGCTCCGGATATCTTGATTTTAGACGAGCCGACCCGTGGTATTGATGTTGGTGCAAAATATGAAATTTATGAAATTATCGGTCAATTGGTAGAGATTGGGAAAAGTGTCATTATGATCACTTCAGAAATGGCAGAACTTCTTGGCTTATCTGATCGAATAATGGTTATGTGTGAAGGTAGAATTTCCGGATTCTTAGATGCAAAAGAAGCAACTCAAGAAAAAGTAATGGACTTGGCAACTCGTTTTATGGGTCAAGGACAAGATCAGCAGGCTTAATAAAGGAGACGTAATAATGAGTGAAGGTAAAATTCTTAAAAAGGATGATTTCAATTTTGGAGCTTTTCTTGTAAATAATGCTCTAGTGCTTGTTGCTGTAGTTATGGTTATTTTCACAGCCTTATTTGCTGACAATTTCCTAACTTTTAATAACTTAAAGAATATTATAGCAAATACATCTTTACGTGCAGTTATTGCACTTGGTGTTTCGGGTTGTTTGATAATTAGAGGTACAGACCTTTCAGCCGGGCGGGTCGTAGGTATAACATCAGTTCTTTCTGCTCTAATGTTACAAAGACCAGATGCAGCCAGTGAGATTCTCTATCCGGGTTTGGCAGGTTCGCCGATCATTGCTGCTCTGGCGGCATCAATGACCTTAGGGTTAGTTTTCGGTTTAATCAACGGTATGATCGTTGCATTGTTGAAAGTTCCTGCATTTATTGCAACTCTAGGTACGCAAATTGCTATTTACGGTTTAAATATGTTACTTTCTCAAAATGTACCGATCGGTTCATTGAATCAAAATTATGCGGATTTCGGTCGTTCAGGACTACAACTCGGGCCACTCGTTCTCCCGTGGTTGTTTTTTGTAGCAGCACTAGTTAGCTTATTTATGCATGTTCTTTATAAACGTACTACACATGGTAAATACATGTATGCTATCGGTGGCAATGAAATTGCAGCAGAAGTTTCCGGAGTAAATACATCTAAAACAAAAATAATGATTTTTGCTTTGGCGGGAGCTTTATATGGTTTAGCAGGATTCCTGCTCACTGCAAAAACCGGATCATCTGCTGTTGGCGCGGGTACAGGTTATGAGCTTGAAGCGATAGCAGCTGCAACTATTGGTGGTGTTTCTACTGCTGGTGGGATAGGAACTGTTCCCGGAGTTTTCCTTGGGGTTTTAGTTTTTGAACTCCTGAAAGCATGTTTACAATTCTTGGGTGTACCTCCGGAATTTACAAATATTTTCCAAGGCTTGGTAATCGTTGCAGCCGTTGCCCTTGATATCCGCAAAACTATGCGTAAGAAATAGTTTATCTCAATTATATGCAACTGACTTAAGCACCTTTCTCTTTATATGAGGGAAAGGTGTTTTTTATTAAAAATTCAACAAAACAAAATTCATGGTATAAAATTAATGAGGAGAGACTTTATGTTAAAAACATCAGAATGGAAACAAGCCTTAGAATCAGGCAAATTAGATTCCACTATTAGAAATTTAATTGTTATCTCAGAAGATTCTCTAGTGCCAGAAGTATTCAAACAAAGATTTCTAGATGTATTGCAGAATTTTGTTGATATTTTTGCAGATTCCACGGATCCGGAAGTTGCTTTTTTTTCTGCTCCCGGACGAACAGAATTAATAGGGAATCATACAGATCATCAGCATGGTCAGGTATTAGCGGCTGCAGTAAATATGGATGTCTGGGCTTTTGCCGCGCCAAATAATCTGGGGAAATTGCGTTATGCTTCATACGGCTGGCCGACCATTGAAGTCGATCTTGAAGATTTAGAACCTTCAGAAACTGAATATGGTACAACTGATGCTTTGCTCAAAGGTGTAGCTTCCGGTTTTGCTAATTTAGGTTATCAGCCTTCCGGTATTGATCTCTATAGCCACTCTACGGTTTTACCGGGATCAGGACTTTCGTCATCTGCATCAATTGAGATTCTATTTGCAACAATCCTCAATCACTTTTGGGCAGATAATAAAGAAAACGCTGAAACTTGGGCAAAGCTTGGACAAATAGCTGAGAATGAGTTTTTTGGGAAACCCTCCGGATTAATGGATCAAATGGCTTCTGCGGTAGGTCAAGCAGTATATATTGATTTTAAAGATCCTGCTGGACCTGTTATTGAACCATTAGCTCTCAATCTCGAGGAAGAAGGATATGCTCTCTGTATCATTGATTCAGGAGCAGATCATGCAGATTTGACGGATGAATATGCCGCTATTCCCAGAGAAATGTTAGCTGTGGCAGATAAACTTGGAGTTGAGGTTCTAGAACAAACGACAAAAGAAGATTTTTTGGCGAAAATTAGTTCAATTCGAACTGAAGTTGGGGATAGAGCTTTACTAAGAAGTATTCATTTTTTTGAAGAAAATTACCGGGTGTCACAAGCGGCTGATTATTTGAGAAAAGGCGATTTCGCAAAATTTTTAGAAAAGATCAATCAATCCGGCAATTCTTCATGGTCCTATTTGCAAAATATTTCTCCAACAGGTGCAACCAAACATCAAGAAATGGGGCTGGCAATTGCTCTTGCCAAACAAGCATTAAACGGAGAAGGAGCTGTCAGAGTTCATGGTGGAGGCTTTGCCGGGACTGTGCAAGCTTTTGTACCTTTGACTGAGCTTGATCAATTCAAAACATTTATAGAGAAGGTTCTTGGCGAAAATAGTTGTCATTTAGTAAAAATACGCTCCATAGGCGGCTTTGTTTTAGAACAACCTGAATAATTTTTACTTTATTTTTGAAAGGATATTAGTATGGCAATTTTGGTATTAGGAGGAGCCGGATATATCGGTTCACATACTGTTGCAGCTTTGACAGAAGCAGGACGTGATGTTGTAGTTGTTGATAATTTGCAGACCGGTTACAGGCAAGCAGTTCCGAAGCAGATTCCTTTTTATAAAGTCGATATTAGAAATAGCAAACAGCTGAATAATGTATTTGAGAAAGAAAGTATTGAAGGAGTAATTCATTTTGCGGCTAATTCTCTAGTAGGAGAATCTATGGAGAACCCTTTAAAATATTATGATAATAATTTGCATGGTACCCAGGTGCTTTTAGAAGTGATGCTTGATAACAATGTAAAGAATATCGTTTTTTCATCAACTGCAGCCACATATGGAGAACCAACCAGAATTCCTATTTTGGAGAACGATCCCACAGTTCCAACCAACTGTTATGGAGAAACAAAATTGGCAATGGAAAGGATGATGCATTGGGTAAATATAGCACATCAATTAAATTATGTTGCTTTGAGGTATTTTAATGCTGCAGGGGCTCATCCATCTGGTACAATAGGTGAAGCACATATACCTGAAACTCATCTGATACCTTTGATTTTGCAAGTTCCTAATGGACAACGTGAATCCGTATCAGTTTTCGGAACGGATTATCCCACTCCGGATGGCACTCCGGTCAGAGATTACATTCATGTTATGGATTTGGCTGCAGCCCATATACTGGCTTTAGATTATTTGATAGCTAAAGGTAATAATGCTGTTTTCAATTTAGGTAATGGAGTAGGTTTTTCAGTCAGAGAAGTTATTGAGATCAGCAGAGTAATTACAGGGCATGAAATACCGGAAGTACACATAGAACGAAGGTCGGGCGATCCTGCCCAGTTAGTTGCTTCAGCGGAAAAGGCAAAAACCGTTTTAGGATGGAAGCCACAATATGCAGATTTAGCCACAATCATAGGTACAGCCTGGCAGTGGCATAAGCATAATCCCAACGGATATGCTGATTACGGAGACTAAATTGCTTAATAGTTTTTGGATATGTAATTTATTGCCCGAACTATGTGCTTGTATTATACTTTAATAATACATAAATTTATAAAGTTTAGATATTGTCAGAGATAAAAACTGAAAGAGGTGTATGATGTCTTTTATTAACAAAATCATTAAAGATGCAAAAAAAGAACGTAAAACGATTGTTTTACCTGAAAGTGACGATCCTCGTGTAACTGAGGCTGCGTCAATTATTCTGCAAGATAATATTGCGGATATTATTTTAATTGGCGGTGAGAATAGAGTTAAGCAAGTTACTCCGGAGTTTCCTTTAGATGGTGCTAAGTTTATTGATCCGGGAACTTTTGAAAAATATGATGAGTTCGTTAGAATTTTCTTCGAAATGCGTAAACGCCGTGGTGTTAGTGAAATTCAAGCCAGAAAATTAATGCTTGATCCTACATATTTTGGCATGATGCTGGTTCATCAAGGAGTGGCAGATGGATTGGTCTCAGGCGCGGTTCATAGCACAGCAAATACTTTAAGACCGGCACTTCAGATCTTACGAACTAAACCCGGTACAAAATTTGTTTCAGCATTTTTTGTTATGGTTACCAAAACAGAATTAGGTTCTGACGGGGCATTTATTTTTGCCGATTGCGGTCTGAATGAAAATCCTAACGCTGAAGATTTGTCTGAAATTGCCCTCTCTTCTGCGGAATCATTTAGGGAATTAATTGGTGGAGAACCTGTCATTGCAATGACTTCGTATTCAAGTTTTGGCAGTGCCGACAGTGATATGGTGGATAAAGTAATTCATGCAACCCAATTAGCTCAGGAAAAAGCCCCTGAACTTATTCTTGACGGAGAGCTGCAAGTTGATGCCGCATTATCTCCGCCTGTTAGTGAAAAGAAAGCTCCAAGCAATATTGTTAAGGGAGAAGCCAATATCCTTATTTTCCCTGATCTCAATACAGGTAATATCGGTTATAAATTGGTTCAGTATTTAGGCGGTGCTCAGGCTTATGGCCCTCTATTACAAGGCATTGCGAAACCGGTTAACGATTTATCACGTGGTTGTTCAGTCGATGACATTGTAGGAGTTGTAGCAATTACTTCAGTACAAGCTCAGCAAGCTGATAATTAAGAAGCGAGGCTCTGTTAAGTAAAGATGAAGAAAAAGAGATCTGAAAAGCCAACTGGCGAAAGATTAACAAGAAAATCTTACCTCAAGCTTTTAGAATCAGATCAAGAATAACAAAAAAAGAAAAAGTGTGCTA
>JAAYKK010000142.1 GCA_012522435.1 Clostridiaceae bacterium
ATCTGTTAGTGCCTTCATTAAAACCAATTTTCACGTTTTACCTCCCTATTTTTGAACGATAAAATAAAAAATGCATTAGTACAAATTCATTAATAACAGTAACGAAAAAGTACGAACGCAAACTTTTTAAAAATATGGAAATGTGTGCACTGTCTTTTAGTATAATCAAATCTAATAAAAATACAAGAGTATTTACTGTTATTTTTGATTTTATAAAATGTAAATTCTTTGAACTTGCATTTAATAAGATTTTTCGCGAATATTATAATACAGTTTAAATGATCAAGAACATTGGAGTATAAAATGTCAGTAACGCAAGAAGATATTGCAAAAAAAGCCGGTGTCTCAAGAGGCACTGTATATCGTGCTCTAAATGCAAGAGGTCGCATTGACCCTGTGACTGCTCAGAGGATACGCAAGATAGCTGCTGAGATGGGTTATGTCAGAACTGGAACGAGCGGTATTTTTGCTAAAATACGCAATCCTAAAAAAATTGGTGTGGTAATTCAATCTGTCGAAACAGTTTTTATGAAAGATATTTTGGAAATGATTCGCTTCAAGACCAAAGATTATATAATTTACGGTGTTGAAATTCTGATTAAACCAATAACGCAATTGGATGTAAATCAACAAATTCAAGCAATAAATGATTTGTTAGCTGAAGGAATAGACGGACTTGCTTTAACTCCGATTGAAGATGACCGTGTAGCAGATTTAATAGAAACAATATCTGAAAAAGTTCCTGTTGTAACTTTCAATACTGATTTAGTTGGCTGCGGAAGATTAGCTTATGTAGGACAAGATAATTATAAAAGCGGACGTACGGCTGCCGGACTAATGAATATGATCTTGCCTACGGATGGTCAAGTCCTTGTTGTGACAGGATATATAAATAACTCCTCGCATCAGAGTAGGATAGAAGGTTTTATTTCAGAGTTTTCTGCGCTTAATTCAGAGTCTAAGATTTTACCGATCGAACGTTGCAATGACAGCAATGAAGTTGCTTATCAAATTGTTCTGAATAGATTAAAAGAGTTTCCGAATATTAAAGGTATCTATTTTAGTGCTAGTGGCCAGAACGGGGCATGTAAAGCAATTGATAAATTGGGACTGAAAGAAGAAATTCGGTTTATCTGTCATGATAAAACCGAAGAAAATTTAGAAAATCTCAGTGCAGGATTGATCGACTTTATCTTAGATCAAGATGCAGAAGAACAAGCAATTCGACCTTTACAAATCTTACATGATATCCTGAGCAATGATGAAAAACCGAAAAAAGAATTCTTTTGGACACATACAGGAATATTCTGTTCCTATAATATTTAATAATTATTTATAATCACCTATTTTTTATTAACTGAATAAACTTGTGTATGATTAAATGTGATCATCATTTAGCTAATGTTGTTTTAGCATGAGTTTCTGTGATGTTTTTTTATAAATTTAAGCAACAAGAGTTTCTTTGCGTGCGTGAACGCAAAGAGTAAATCTATTTTTTGCACAAATAAGCACAAATATCTTTGTTAACTAAAATGAAATCATGGCAAAATGTTAATAGAAGCTTCTCGGACCATTCTAATTTTGTTATTATTATCCCATGGATGCGTGTGCACGAACGCAAACATAAATAATACTTTGAACTTTATTAATTAGGAAAAGTCACAAGTTAATCACGAAACAGTTTGAAGTGATAATTATAGGAGAGAAGTAACGTAAACGTTAGATGTACAAAGATTAAAAGGCAAATACACACACCGGCTAATATAAAACTGAAAAACATGAGGTAGAAAGAATGAAAAAATTAGTAACTATTTTATTAACAATGATCTTGGTTCTGGGTCTTGTTGCTTGCGGAGGTGACAAAACCGATGATGCAAAAGATGAAACAAAAGATGAAGCAAAAGAAGTTGAAGATGTTGCGGAAGGCGCTAAAACGAAGAACATAACATTAGTATTGAGTCAGCGTGATGAATGGCTGTCATTTCTAGATGCAGCAGCCGCAGATAGCGCAAAAGAGCTAGGTTATGGCCTAACCTCGCAAGATTCATTATCTGACTCTAATAAGCAAATTCAATTTGTCACTACAGCGGCAGCAGCCGGAGAAAAAGTCATTATTGTTAATTTAGTCGATCCGAATACCGCATCTGAAATTATCGAAGCTGCAGGTGATATGAAAGTTGTCTTTGTGAATAGACCACCTGAAGATATGAGCCTGCTTAACGAGAATGTTATCTATGTTGGATCTGATGAAATGACTTCGGGTAAATTCCAAGGAGAATGGCTTGCTGAACATTTCAAGGCTGAAGGTAAAACAGATATCAAATATATTCTGTTAAATGGAATTTTAGGGCAAGTTTCGACCACTAATCGTACAGCATCTGTATTAAAAGCCTTAGAAGATAATGGAATTAATGCTACAGAAGCATCGGCACCAATTGCTGCACTGTATGATCGTGCTGAAGCAATGACCTTGATCACACCTTTGTTAACTAGTGGTCTGGAATTTGATTGTATTATTTCTAACAATGATGCAATGGCATTAGGTGCGATTGAAGCTTTAATTAATGCAGATATGGATCCTAAAGAAATCCCTGTAGTAGGTATTGATGCAAGTCCTGATGGTCGACAAGCTATTAAAGACGGTACTATGGCAATGAGTGTTTTCCAAGATGCCAGAGGTCAAGGTGAAGGAGCCATTAAAGCTGCCATCAACCTCGTCGAAGGCAATCCAATTAATGAAGGAACTAAATACGAAGTTGCAGAGGATAATGCGAATGTTATCTGGATTCCTTTTGAGCCAGTAACAGGTGAAAATGTCGCAGAGTATGATGGCAAATAAGTAGTTTGTTAGATGTTAACAAATAAAAGCAGGGAAGATGCTGCAAAGTGCTTTCCTGCTTTTGGCATAAAGTGAAGGGAATATCCTATGAGCAATGAATATATTCTCGAAATGAAAAAAATAACTAAAACTTTTCCGGGTGTTAAAGCTCTGGATGAGGTTGATTTTAACCTTAAGCCTGGTACTGTTCATACCTTAATGGGTGAAAACGGTGCCGGTAAATCTACTCTGATGAAATGTCTTGTAGGTATATATGAGAAAGACAGCGGACAAATTCTTTTAGACGGAGAAGAAGTTAAATTCAATAATACTCTTGATGCGATGAATTCTGGAATTTCAATGATTTATCAGGAACTCTCACCTGTGCTTGATCGTACAGTTGCCGACAATGTTTGGCTGGGTAAATACCCGTTGAAAAATGGGATAATTGTTGATCATAAAAAGATGAGAAAAGAATGTATAGAGCTTTTTGAAAGACTGGATTTGGATTTAGATCCCGATGTAAAAATGCGCACTCTAACTGTTGCTAAAATGCAAATGGTAGAGATAGCCAAAGCATTGATGAATGATTCTAAAATTATTGTAATGGATGAGCCGACCTCTGCTCTGACTGAAAATGAAGTAGAACATTTGTTTAAAATGATTGCCAACTTAAAAAAAGACAACATTGCAATCATATATATTTCGCACAAAATGGATGAGATATTTCAAATTTCAGATGAGTTGACGGTTTTCCGTGATGGAACTTTTGTATCTACCGGTCCTGTTTCTGAATACACGACTGATTCTTTGATAACAGATATGGTTGGTCGAAAAGTTGAAACTATGTTTCCGAAGGTAGATTGTGAAATAGGTGAACCGATCTTTAAAGTGGAGAATTTATCATCCGGAAAACAAGTGAAAGATGTTTCTTTTGAATTGAGGAGAGGTGAAATTTTAGGTTTTGCCGGTTTGGTCGGCGCAGGAAGAACTGAAACTATGGAAAGTATTTTTGGTGTCAGGCGAAAAGATTCCGGCAAGATATATAAGAATGGAGAGGAAATCACAATTAACAGTCCTGAACAAGCACTTGAACATGGACTTGCTTTTCTCACAGAGGATAGAAGAGGGCAAGGAATTGTGGGTATTCTAAGTGTTGCCGAAAATATTGTTTTGGCTAACTTGAAAGATTATGGTTTTCCTATAAAGCATAAAAATATTAAAAAAGACGCGGATGAATATAAAGATAAACTGAGAATAAAGACGCCAACCTTGAAAGAAAAGATTGTTAATCTTTCCGGTGGTAACCAGCAAAAAGCTCTGGTTGCCCGCTGTCTTCTTTCTGAGCCCGATATTATTATTGTTGATGAGCCTACCAAAGGTATTGACGTCGGTGCAAAAGCCGAGATTCACTCAATTTTGACTCAGCTTGCAGGAGAAGGGAAAGCTATTATTATGATCTCTTCGGAGCTGCCTGAAGTTATGGGAATGGCCGATCGCATTGTTGTAATGTACGAGGGTGATGTCACCGGTATCATTGAAAGAGATAGCTTCAATCAGGAATTGATTATGAAATATGCAACAAATACGTAAAAACAATGTTCTTGCGTTTTTTTATTTAATTAAACAGATAAAGGAATATATTATGAAATCGAAAAAGAGCACTATACAAGAAAAATTATCACAAAATTCAATATGGATGATTTTTGTCTTAATGGTAATACTCGTAACTATTCTGCGTCCGGTCTTCATGAGTCCGGCAAATATAACAGGTTTATTGGAAGGTGAATCTATCAAAGGAATACTGGCTGTAGGTATTATGTGGGCAATTTTGTCCAGAGGGATTGATTTGAGTCCAGGCGCAATTGTAGCGCTTACTTCAGTAATTACTGCATCTCTAGTTCAAAATGAAGGGGTAGCAAATCGATTACTGGGAGACTTTCCTCAATTACCAACAATGGTCGTGATCTTAATAGTTGTTTTGATCGGGGCGACAATAGGTGCAATAACCGGTGTGATCATCGCATATACCGGGATACCGCCTTTCATTGCAACTTTGGGTACACAACTTATCTGCCGTGCAGCTGCAAAAATGTATTCGAACCGTCCGGTATCTAATTTACCTGATAATTTTAGAATATTAACTAAGGGCAAAGTCTTCGGATTTATTCCGGCTATTGTCTTTATTTTCATCCTCATGTTCGCCATATCAGCGTTCTTACTTACACAGACGCGTTTTGGTAAGAATATTTATGCGATTGGCGGCAACCGTCAGGCAGCATTTGTAGCAGGTATTAATGTAAAGAAAAACTTAGTTTTTGTTTATATAGTAAGTGCTATATTTGCTGCGGTAGGCGGTATTCTGTTAGCAGCGCGTACAGGTTCTGCAGATCCCTCTACATCAGGATTAAATTATGAACTGGATGCAATTGCAGCTGCCACAATTGGCGGTACTTCTCATACCGGCGGTGTTTGTCGTATTTCCGGAGTATTAGCGGGTATATTAATTATGGGTGTAATTAATAACGGTTTAGTTTTGCTCAGTATTGATGATAACATGACCAATATTGTTAAAGGTTTGATTATTATCGTAGCTGTTGCATTTGATATGAGAAAGAACAAACCAGCTACTTAATTTTAGTATTATTTTAGAAAAGTTATTTTTAAAACTGTATCGATTAATTGTTTCATTCAGGCGACCGTCTGAATGAAACACCAAATAAAATAAACTATTATGATTCGGTCAATTCTCACGAATCAACATTTAGTTTTTGTTCAAATTAATTCTTAATTTTAGTTTGGATAATTACTATAATCCGGATTTTTTCATCTTTTACTCTAAATATCCTATTCTGTTCTGTTAAGTTAAAAATTAAAAAGAGATCTGAAAAGCCTCTGGTAGAATGTTTTTGAAGAAAATTATCTACCTCCGAGAAAGGACAGTTCAGATC
>JAAYKK010000022.1 GCA_012522435.1 Clostridiaceae bacterium
ATACGGCAGCCTATTACACAGCTCGCCAAAATTTTTCTAATACCTCGGCCGAGGTATTAGAAAACCAAGCAGCATAGCAGTAACCATTGTGGCAAAGGAATTTACACCAACATTTAGGACTTGACTGAAAAATTTCTTAATCACTTAGATTGTTGGTTATGATATATAATAGAGATAATAATAAAAGCAATAATAAAATAATATGTGAGGTTAATATGTCTAAGATTTATCAATATATGCGCAATGTTCATTACTATGAAACAGATGCCATGGGAATTGCCCATCACTCCAACTATGTTCGTTGGTTTGAGGAAGCAAGATTGTCATTCATGAACAGTATCGGTCTTGCATATGACAAGTTAGAAGACTTAGGGATCATTATTCCGGTTGTAGAAGTTAACTTACAATATTTAAGCATCTTAAAATTTGCCCAGAATCTGAGAATTGAGTCGGCTATTGTCTATTTCACCGGAGTTCGCATGACCGTTCAATATAAAGTTTTCGATAATGAAACTGATGAATTAGTTTGCACCGGACAAACAAAACATGCTTTTGTGGATACTGATTTTCGGCCTTTTGCGCTTCAAAAGAAATATCCTGAAGTTTATCAAAAGTTTGAAGCAGCAAATCTGCATGAAAAATTTATTTAAAGAATTGCAGCCTCAGCTTGATCATAATTTTCAGAAAGCTCGGCATACGTTCCAATTACAGAGGTAATGAAATCCTGTCTGGAATAAAATGGACCTTCTGTTCCCCACGCGGGATTTTGAGCTAATTTGTTCTTTATGAAGATAAATCCTTGAATGAAATCAGATTGATCAATAAAACCATAGCCATTCTGTTTGTGTTTTAAGACATTCTTTAAACAAGTATCATCTTTGACCAATAAAGGTAGTCCGGCAGCTAAAGCCTCAGAATAAGTTAGACCCTGAGTTTCACTTTCAGAAGCTGATACAAAAATATCTCCAGCTGCATAATAATCCTGAATATTATTCCAATCAACATATCCGGTAAAAATAATCCGATCGGTTAGACCTAATTCGGAACTCAGCTTCTCCAACTCTTCTTTGCCCGGACCATCTCCGACAATAAACAATTTTACATCCGGGAACATTCCTGATAATTGATCGAAATGAGAAATGATTTGATCCAAGCTCTTCTCTTGCGATATACGCCCAATACTTGATAGAACAAGATCAGAAGTATTTAAATTATATTTTTTTCTAATTTGAGCAACATGGTCCTGATCAACGTTTCGAAATTTATCTAAATCCAAACCGGTAGGAATTACTTTTACAGGCTTTGTTACCTTATATTCATGCATCGAATTTACAACTTTGTCGGTGGGAACAATGATCAAATCACAATTATTCGTAAAATTTTTAACGAACTTGCCTACTAAACTGAAGGTAAAATCATTTTTGGGAATTTTAAGATAATGAATATAATCTTCATATAAAGTGTGATAGGTATGTACTAAGGGAATATTAAATTTTCGAGCCGCACGTTTACCTAACGAACCCACAGAGAATTCGGTTTGAGTATGAATAACGTCCAGTTTTAAACGTTCAATTATGTTCATATATTTCACAGAATTAGGAAAACCGATACGACGCTCCTTCAGAGTAGCAAACGGGATACTGGGAACACGATAAACATTTCTCTCCGATTTATCATTTAGCTTGGCATCAGAATTTGAAACTGTGAACACAAAAACTTTATGTCCTTCAGCTAATAGTCCATTTCGCAATTCAAATACCGAAGTAGCAACTCCATTTATTTCCGGATAATATGTATCTGAAAAGATACCAATTCTCATATATAATAATCTCTCTTCTTAAATGTATTTCTATTTATATTATAATTAATTGAAAATAAAATTTATCATGAAATTATTAATTTTAGATTAGTTCATTAATTCTAAGCACATTTATTATTTAATACTTCTTAAGAATTATTTTTGAATTATAGATTTCAATCTTTATCTGGCTTTATAAAATTAAGTGTTTTAAACTATTAAGTATTCAGAAAAATATTAGTGCTTTACAGATTATTAAGTTGCTAACCAACTATTCTAGTCAATAGTTTAATCGAAGGAGACTACGAAATGAAAATAGGATTTATCGGTGCCGGAAATATGGGTGAGGCTTTGCTTTCAGGAATGATTAAAGGTGGTTTGCTTTCACCTGATGATATTGTAGTTTTTGATCCGAATGAAGATAAGATTTTGGAAATCAGCAATAAGTACAAAATTAAAGTGGCCCAAGATAATCAAGACTTGTTAAATCGTGTCAATACTTTTATTTTAGCAATAAAGCCAAATATTTATCCTAGTGTCTTATCCGAAATCTATGAACACATTACACCGGATCATCACCTAATATCTCTTGCCCCCGGTTACAACTTTAACAAAATAAAAATTCTTATTAATAACACCGATTGTCTCATTTCCTTAATTATGTCCAACACTTCTGCAGCAATTGGTCAAGGCGTAACTGCTGCTTGTTTTGATCCAAAAATAACAGATACTAATAAAACTGAATTAATAAACATTTTTCAAAGTCTAGGTAGTTTTATTGAAGTTGAAGAGACACAGATGCCAACTATTACATCAGTAATCGGATCAACTCCCGCTATTGTCTACATGTTAATCGAAGGTATGATGCAAGGAGCCATCCTTGAAGGCTTACCTGCCGAGCAGGCTAAACAATTAGTTGCTCATGTAGTCGCTTCTGCTGCCAATATGATCATCGAAACAGACGAACATCCTTCTATTTTGCGAGATCGTATTTGTTCTCCCGGCGGTACAACCATTGAGGGCGTTTCACATTTGAAGAGCATTGGTTTCGAAGGCAAAGTAATTGATGCCATTCGCATCATGGCAGAAAAAGCTCGTAAAATGTAATTCTATTATCGGCACGATTTGCCCGATTGCCCAAAATTTACGTTTATGCAGTAACTACTCCTATAAACATAAAAGTTGGGCTTTTTATAATTGCATATAATCTTTATTGTTCCATTAACCAAATCTTTGCGCTCATGGGTGCTAAAGTGCTGCCTCCTCCAAAATCATGGAGAGTATCGCTAATAAGTTCTTTCGCCTGACCACAACCGGCATCAAAATGAATCGTTTCCGGTTGATCCGCCATATTAACAGCTATAACAATCCGTTCTTCATCTGATTTTCTTTCAAACAGAAACTGTTGATTGTTAAGGTGAATCGTTTTATAGCCTCCATACGCTAAGGCATGGCTGCTTTTGCGAATTTTAATCAAACGTTCCAGAAAATCTGTTAAGCCATTCCATTCCGGATTCTCAAATTGAGGGCGCAAATTCCAATCTGCCTCTCCGGTATCTCCTTCGACACCCCATTCAGATCCATAATAGATTGCAGGTATCCCCGGCTGACTAAACATTATGGTATAAACTAAAGGCAAATAATTTTTATTATTAATTGCTGTAGCAACTCTTTCAATGTCATGATTATCAACAAAAGATAATAGTCTGTTCTCCCCTTGATAAAGCGCCCAAGGTTCCGGATTAAATTGTCTTTGTAAAGAATGAGCAATTTCAAATAGATTTTTATTGTTAAAAGCTGAAACTAAACCTTTAGCACATTCATAATTTGTTGCCGAATGACACATCTCCGGATTAACTATTTGTTTATAATCTCCATGGATCATTTCACCTAGAAGAAAGAAATCAGGATCAATCTGTAAACAATGCTGTCTCAAGCGTTTTAAAAATTCCGGCTCAACAGTATAGGCAACATCTATTCTTAAACCAGAAATTTTGTATTCTGTTATCCATTCTTTAACCGATTCCAATAAATGATCAATAACTGCTGGATTATGTAGATTTAGTTTGACTAAATCAAAATGCCCTTCCCAGCCTTCATACCAGAAACCGTCATTATAATTACTGTTTCCATTGAAATCTATATAAAACCAGTCTTTGTATTGAGAATTTGCTTTGTTCTGAATTACATCTTGGAAAGCCCAAAAACCTCTTCCCACATGATTGAAGACTCCATCAAACATGATCCTAATTCCACTATCATTGTATGTATTACAGATACGCTTTAAATCTTCGTTCGAACCGAGCCTTTGGTCCAACTTACGCATATCCCGGGTATCGTAGCCATGACCGTCACTTTCAAATAAAGGATTGAAACAAACTGTCTCAATCCCCATTTTTTCTAAATGAGGTAACCAAGTTAACAAACGATTAATACGCGGATTTTGGGGATCTGTTACTCCTTCAACAGTGTTTTGGCGCGGTGTACCACACAATCCTAAAGGATAAATTTGATAAATGACAGATTTGTTGTACCACATAATAATCTCCTTTTCTAACTGTTGATATTATATCAACATGTTTATGTTTTCTTCAAAACAACTTTCAAAAAGAATCTCCTGATCCGGATAGTCCAAATCAGGAGATAAATATTAGAATATTAAATTATTTGTAGGAGTATAATTTAATTTGCTAAATCAAAAATATTATTAGTCTTAAATACGCTAAAAGTATAGCAAAAATAAAAATCTACCCTGAATAAGCTTCTAAAATGCTTCAGATTATTATTATTAATAACAGTTCTCAAGGAAAATTAATCCGGTTTTTATTACAAAATAACAAATCAGGAAAATTATATATTAGTTTAACTTAGAATACTCTTTGATATAAAAAAGCTTCTCGATTATGATAATCGAGAAGCCAAAACATCTCAGATAGTGTATAAGCTAATTTAGATGTTCGTCTACTTATCTTAATTATAAGTATTTTGTATCATAATAAAACAAGATAAAGGTTACTGAACATCTATTACAATAGGCTCAAACTCTTTAATTGTACCAAAATCTTCATCTAGAAGAATAAATACAAGCTCCATTCTTTTCAAAGCTTTAGCTTCATCTTCTTCAATTACATAGCCAACATCATATGTATGCTCTACAGTTTCTCCGGGATCTACATTAGCGCTGAATAAAGGGAATGTATCTTCAAAATCGTCTAACTTAGCTTTTTCAATTTGTAAAATAATTTTCTCGTCTCTATTATTTTCAACTTCGAAAACATATGACGCACCAAAAACACCCTCTAACTCATAGCGTAACGCATATAATTTTATCCCTTCTTGGTCAATTAATACTGTTCGTCCATCGACAGTTTTCGGGCTTGCATTATCTTTTTTATCAGCTACTTCCTCTAAATCATCTAAGTTTTCACCTAATTCATCAGATAACTTTTTCAGCATCCCTTCCAGATCATCTTCAATAGTTTTTTTCTTACCACAAGATGTGATTGAAAATAGCATCAAAACAGCCAAGACTAAACTTAGAATTTTCACAATATTTTTTTTCATAATAATCTCCTTTTTAACGATTAATTCAGTTTGAACTCCTCAAAACATAAGTTTATTATTTTCCAATAAAACTTTCAATTATTTCGATGACATCCGAATCTTCTAATGAGATACTACCTTCAGGCTGATCAGTCATTATGCTTATTTGATAAGTTCTATCATTATCTGTTGCAAATAAGTAGGTCATCGGTGAACCGAACGACATTGCTGTATAACCTTCCCAAGTTTTTCCGCCTAATTCCAAGGATTCCAGATCTTCCGCTTCTTCATAAAAATCTTTGTCTACCGGAAGCTTATTATTATCCGGTCCTCCATAACTGACTGTAATCATAGGAAAGTTAAGTGCCGCAAACGGATCATCCGAACCTTTAACAAGAATAATCTGATCAGATACTTCTTTTTCATCTTGATCATACATCGGCATTGCTTTCCAGCCTTCAGGTACAGCAATCGAGAACTCTTCATTCTCAAATTTTCCAGCAGAAACATCCGCTGTCTCATCAATTTTAGCCTCTGATTCAGTCTCCTCTTCTGCTTCTATTTTCTCTTCAGTCTTCACTTGTTCTTCAGCTTTAGTTTCGGGTGATTTTTGATCA
>JAAYKK010000023.1 GCA_012522435.1 Clostridiaceae bacterium
ACGAAAAATATCAATACAAAATTCAAGTATCAGTTTTAGACTGTACCGGTTGCGGTTCATGTGCAAATATCTGTCCGGGTAAAGCACTTGAAATGGAACCAATCGAAAAACATATGAATGAAGTTGCTAATTGGGAATATGCAGAAACTGTAGCCCATAAAGCAAATCCGATGAGAAAAACAACAGTTAAAGGTTCACAATTTGAAGAACCGTTACTCGAGTTCTCAGGCGCATGTGCAGGCTGTGGTGAAACACCATACATTAAACTGTTGACCCAATTGTTCGGGGATAGAATGCAAATTTCGAATGCTACAGGCTGTAGTTCAATTTGGGGTGCATCTTCACCTTCATCACCGTACACTAAGAATCGTGACGGTTTCGGACCTGCTTGGGCTAATTCATTGTTTGAAGATGCAGCTGAACACGGCATGGGCATGCATATGGGTGCCAAACAGATTCGAAACAGGGCAACCAAGAAGATAGAAGATCTGGTTGCGCTTAATGTCGATGACAAGATCAACGCTGCAGCTGCAGAATGGCTGGATAGCTATGATGACGGTGATAAGCAACGTGAAGTTACGGATAATTTAGTAGCTGCACTTGATGCTTACAGCGGTGATAATGCAGATGCTAAAGTTCTGGTTGACGGAATTCTCGGCTTAAAAGATTATTTGATGAAACGTTCATCCTGGATTATCGGTGGTGACGGTTGGGCATATGACATTGGCTTCGGTGGCTTAGATCACGTTCTGGCTTCAGGCGAAGACATTAATATTTTCGTACTGGATACAGAAGTTTACTCTAATACCGGAGGACAAGCTTCAAAATCAACCCCTCTAGGAGCGATTGCAGAATTTGCTTCCGGTGGTAAACCGATGAAGAAAAAAGACCTGGGCATGATAGCCACAACATACGGTTATGTATACGTAGGTCAAATCTCAATGGGAGCAAACCAAGCTCATGCATTGAGAATAATTGCTGAAGCGGAAGCATATAAAGGACCTTCAATCATTATTGCCTATGCACCATGTATTTCACATGGTATCAGAGGTGGATTGACCTTAGCCCAGACCAGAATGAAAGATGCTGTTGAAACCGGATACTGGCATCTCTGGAATTATGATCCTACTAAATCGGCTAAAGGTGAGAATCCGTTTACTCTCACATCAAAGCCGCCTAAGAAGGATTATCGTGAGTTTATTTCTCAAGAAGTACGCTATACTGCATTGAATAGACAATATGATGCAGAAAAAGTGGCGGAAATCTTTGATAAAGCTGCTGAAGCTGCTGACGAACGTTATCAAACATACATACGTATGGCGGAAGCAGACTACAGTACAGCTGAATCAGACTAATAATTTCTCAGCAGGAAATTACTGCAAAGATAAATAACAAATATGTTATAATAAATCCCCGCAACATTTGAACATTGCGGGGATTTTTCTAACTGGAAAATCGGCTGACCAGATTAGGTAAGCTTTTAGGCTGCACATATAATAAGGAGTCTTTCTTAAATGCGAGTAAGTTTTAACAGTGCATTACATCTATCAGATACGTTAGTACCTGATTTATTTATCACGGAATATATGAGAAAATTAAGCGGCACTGCAATCAGTTGTTATTTAATGCTCTTATTAACATTTCAGCATGGCAATAGAAAAGCTTCTCCTTCAGATCTGGCACAAAGATTGGGGATCAGTGAGAGCAAGATAGAACAAGCTCTGACCGAATTACAGCAATTACATCTGATTGTCATTCAAAGCGGTCAAATTGAATTAATAGATATTAAGTTGAAAGAAATCAAACGTAATTTTACTGATCAACAATCTGATGAACAGATCAGTGAAACACAGATTTCAGAAAGAGAAGCTATTATAAGACAGGTTAATGATACTTTTTTCCAAGGTGTAATGGCTTTAGGATTTTATACTAAAATAGATGAATGGTTTAATAAATATCAATTTGAACCTGAAGTAGTTTATGCAATTTTTTCAGAAGCAGCCTCCAAGAACAAATTGGACGGTCCGGGCTATGTTTCAGGGATTGCCGACAACTGGGGCAAACAAAAAATAAAAACCTACAGTCAATTACATCAGTATTATCAAAATTTTGAAGCAAGACGCAATATTATTAATAAGATTCGCAAGCAACTTAATCTTAGAAATCCGCTTAACAGATATCAAGAGCAAATGATCGATAAATGGCTTGAACAATATAAATTTGATTTTGAAATTATTGATCTGGCAATGGCACAAACAGTAAATGCCAGTTCACCGAGTTTTCGATATATTGATTCAATTCTGACAGCTTGGCATAAGAAGGAACTAAAAACAGTAGAGGCTATTGAAGAAGATCTGGCAAACTATCGCAAACAAGCAGCTCAGAAAAGACAGAACAGTTCTCAAGTTAAGGGTAGAAGGCGTCTTAAAACTAAAGAGCAGGCAGAACAAGATGTTCCTGAAGAGGAATTGTATCGGATAGATTTGATTCAGCGTTATTCTGAAGCTGCAAACGGTGAAGAATAATGCGAAATTTTGATCAATATACCAAAAAGCGTTTGAGACGTTATTATGAGCTACTGAGACAAAGAGCTGAACGAATCAGAGATCATAAAGTTGCATCAATTCAGGCAGCCCACCCTGATATTATTGAACTTGAGAGTTTAATTATTCAGGCAGGTGTGGCCCAAGTCAAAAACAAAATAGGACAAAATTATAATTCATCGGAACATGATCTGGAATCATTGGAACAAAAATTGAGTGATTTATTACGGGCTAATGATATCCCTGCCAATTATCGTGAGCCGGAATATAACTGCCAAATCTGCTTTGATCGAGGCTGGGTAAATAATGATTATTGTGTTTGTGTGGATCAGGCTTTGATTGAAATCAATCAACAGGACAGCTTGTATTTACCGCCTGCAGACCAAAATTTTAACAATTTTGACTTAGAAGTTTTTTCTGATCAAAAAAATCCGGTATTTTTTCAAGGTAATCTCTCACCTAGAGAAGCCATGCGTGGTTTAAGGGCTATAGCTAAGAAATATACTGAAGACTTTCAGCAAAAACCTGATAATTTATTCTTGTTCGGTACGACAGGTACAGGTAAAACTTTCCTGATGTCTTGTATTGCTAATGAGCTTAAAGAACAAGGTGTCAATCTGGTTTTTATCAAAGCTGTACGTTTATTTGAGTTAATGGCTCAACGTAGAACTTTACTCAATAGTTTCAGCCCGGATCCGGAAGAACAAGATGCCGTGAAAAGGCGGATTGATTTGATCAATAAAACAGAATTACTGTGTATTGATGATGTTGGACTTGAAGCAAAAGGATTGCTCAATACTTATTCCGATTTCATTGTTCTCTTGGATGAACGTTATAATTCCGGTTTGCCGGTGATCATGACCAGTAATTTAAAGCCGATTCAACTCGGCGAAGATTATGATGAGAGAATCCAGAGCAGAATTACCGGAGATTACCAGCTCTTGATGTTTGAAGGACCTGATACGAGAAGTAAGACTGCTCGAGGAAAGATGGAACAAGATGAAAATTAGATCCGGTATCGACATTTTAGATTTAGGCAGATTTGAGAAATCCTATCAAAGAAGAGGGCAAAAGTTTTTAGAAACTTTTCTTGTTGAGCAGGAAATTGAGTTAGCCCAAGGAAAAACTGAAAGTCTAGCAGGATTTTTTTCAGCCAAAGAGGCAATATCTAAAGCTATTGGTAGTGGAATTTGGCAAGCTAATGTCAATTGGCATAATTTTTTAATCATAATTGATGATTTGGGTAAACCGTCTGTCAGATTAAGTGGTGAAGCGTTAGCCCGTTATGATAAAATGGGCGGCATAGATTTAGATATCAGTATCAGTCATGAAAAAGAATATGTGGTTGCATTTTGTGTTATTTTGCTAAAATCAAAAGAATAGTAATATGAGTGAAGAAAAAAGTAAAGCAGAAAAGATTCAAGACAACTCGCCGGAACATGATTTGACGGCGAAAAAGCTTGAAATAGTCGAGCAAGAGATATACATAGATAAAATAAAAGATAGAAGACTTCCGAAATGGATTATTCCGCTAATTGTTGTTTTTATTATCACTTTATCTCTGATTTTTTTAGTGCCAAATTTATTCAAT
>JAAYKK010000129.1 GCA_012522435.1 Clostridiaceae bacterium
TATTAAACTAAGAAAATTTGTTTTATTATTGTTGAGGTTCGATGACTTCTGTTCCGTTCATAAACGGTCGTAGAACTTCAGGAATTATTACCGTACCATCCGCTTGCTGGTTTTGTTCCATGATTGCAGGGAAAATCCGGCTCGTTGCAAGACCTGAAGCATTTAAGGTATGTACAAATTCATTTTTGCCCGTTTCTTCATTTTTGAAACGGATAGCGCCTCTTCTTGCTTGATAATCTCCGGCATTCGAAGCCGATGAAACCTCTTTATAATCATTCATACTGGGGATCCAAACCTCGATATCGTAAGTCTCACGCATCGAAGCTGAACAATCTTCAGCAGCAAGCTTACTGACCTGATAGTGCAAACCTAAGCCTTGAACCAGCTTTTCTGCCTTTGCAATAAGTTCCTCTAAAGCTTGATCAGACTCTTCCGGCAATGCATATTGAAAGATTTCAACCTTATTAAATTGATGTCCTCTGATCATGCCACGCTCATCAGCACGATAGCTACCAGCTTCACTTCGGTAGCATGGTGTATAAGCAAAATATTTTTTCGGCAATTCAGATTGATTCAATATTTCAGCACGATGTAAATTGACTAAAGCAGTCTCTGAGGTTGGTAAAAGAAATCTCTTGAAGCCATGCTCAGATTCCGAATCATCTTTTGCTCTAAGGGTGAAAATATCATCAACGAATTTGGGGAATTGTCCTGCAGTATAACCACATTCATAGTTTAATAAATGAGGTGGCAAGATCATTTCATAATTGTCCGCTAAATGATCTTGAATAAAATAATTCAGTAAAGCCCATTCCAGCTGAGCACCCATACCTCGATAGACCCAATTAGCCGCACCGGATAACTTAGCTCCTCTAGCATAATCAACAATACCCAAATGCTCTACAATATCTACATGATGCATAGGCTCAAAATCAAATTTAGGTTTCTCACCATAAGTGCGAATAACCTGATTGTTTTCTTTGCCTCCCCCGACAACACCGTCGGCAGGCAAGTTGGGCAACCCCACAACAAAATCATCTTGTTGCTGATTTAATTCAGCAATCAATTGATCATTGGCTTTAATTTCATCACCAATCTCGCGCATTCTGGCTAAAAGCTCGTCGGCATTTTTTCCTTCTTTTTTCAATTGAGGGATTTTAGCAGAAGATTTATTACGTTCCGCTTTTAATTGTTCTGTTGTATAAATCAGATCTCTACGCTTTTGATCATTTGCCAAAAATTCTGTAAAATCTATTTCCAGTCCTCGTAAGGCAAGTTTCTCACTGACAAATTCAGGATCTTTACGAATTAAGTTAATATCTAACATATTTCCTCCAAATATCAATCATTTTTATCTATTATTAATCAGGAAGTGTTTTCCGTCAATTTTAGATTGGTTTTATCAGGAAATACCGGATCATTCAATATTATTTGTTTTTTGGTCATTAAAAAACACCGAAAAGTAATTCTTCTCGGTGTCTCACTAATTCCGAATAATCAATAAGTAATCAGATTTTGGTCGATTCTTCTTCAACTAACTTGATCAAGGGAGAATCCGCTTCCAGATCACTATACTTGATTAATGTTTCTTTGATGTCATGATCTTGTAAGAAATCTTGAATTTCTTTCGACTCCGGATCTTCAGGGTTATTAAAGCGTAAAGCTGCAGCCATTGCTTTTGCAATGTTCCGCGGTTCAACTCCATATTTCAACAAACCTAAAGCGGGTTTAACAAAACGGTCACCACCGGACAACTTTCTAATTGGTCCGCGTGCTACTCTTTGTAAATCATCACTTATTTCAGGATTTTTAAAGCGCTCAATAATTGTATCTACATATTCCTGATGTTCTGCGGCATCAAAGATGTCATAAGTTTTCAAGACATAGGTTGAAGTTTCGCCTAAGACATCTCTAACTTGTTGTTCAATCGCCGGATCAGCCATCGCTTGATCAACGCTTTGATACCCTGCAAGCAAACCAAAGTAGGCACTTGTTGCATGACCGGTATTTACAGTAAATAATTTACGTTCAACATACGGAGTCAAATCATCAACATAATGGACATCTTTCATTTCAGGCACATCACCTAATAGCTTGTCTTTTTCGATTGCCCATTCAAAAAACGGCTCAACCTTTACATCCAAAGGATTTTCATTATGCTGGGCAGGAACAATTCTATCGACTGCAGAATTAGGAAATCCTATATTCTTTAAAGCTAGCTTTGCATATTTTTCATCTAATTCGTCAAGCAATGCTTCTTTAAAGATGTCTGTTGCTCCAACAGCATTTTCACAGGCTATGATATTAAGTGGTTTTATTTCTGATTCAGGTTGATCCAGCCTTGCTTTGATACCTTCTACACAAGACTTTGCAATCAAAGGCACGATACGTGGCCCCACAGCCATAGTGATCAAATCAGTATCCACGATTGTTTGTTTTAATTTCTCCGGTTCTTCCGATGAGTTAATTGCATCAAAATCTTTTACTGTGGTTTTGTCACCTGAGCCGTCTGCAATTATTACCTGATAGGATTTTTCTTGATTGAGTAAATCTACCAGATCTTTCATTACATCGGAAAAGGTTAATTCATATCCGTTTTCTACTAATACCAAACCGATAAAACCTCTACCTATATTACCTGCGCCAAAATGTAATGCTTTCATTCTAAATACTCACTTATCATATCAACAGCTGCTTGCTGATTCGTAACTCCAAGTAGACTGTCAACATTCTCTTGCTCACTGCAGAAAATTGCAATAGCAGAAAGAATATCCATGTGCGAACCGTCTTTACCGGCTATTCCGAAAAGAACTTTTGCGGATTCATCACCAAAAGGTACTCCATCAGGAACAATTAGTACAGAGATTCCTGACTCAATAATTTCATCTGTCCCACCCTCGGTTGAATGTGGAATTGCTATACCGTTACCTATATAGGTGGAAACAATTTCTTCACGTTCCAGCATTTTATTAATGTATTCCGGATTGACATATCCGTTATCTACCAGAACTTGACCGGAAGCTACTATCGCATCTTCCTTATTAGAAAAACTTTGATTTAAACGTACATTTTCCGCACTTAAAACTGGCTTCATATTTTACCTCCAAAAAATTGAGACCCGACAAAGTCAGGTCTCAAAACAATATTACTTTTTCAACTCTTCTACTATTTCGTCATATCTGGGAGATCCCAAGAAGTTATCTACCGAAACGTGAATTGCATTTGGAACCTTTGCTTTAGCATTTGTAGTCAAGTCTTTATGGGTAACGATCAGATCCTCATTACCTGTCAAATTCTTAATCGCAGAATTAGTAACTTCAATATCATCTAAGCCTGCTTCTTTAACTTTCTTTCTTAATAGGGTAGCTCCCATTGCACTTGATCCCATACCTGCATCACAAGCGAAGACTATTTTCTTTACGTTTTTATAATCAGCTACCTGGTCTGCATCAGCTGTCAAGGTTGAAGAGACCGAACTCTTTTTACCTTTCATTTCTTCCATCTTGGTAACCGAATCACCTAGATCATCGCCTAGATCTTTGGAACGTTTCAGGATAACACTTGCAATCAAGAACGAAACAACGGTTGAAATTAAAACACCGGCTAAAACGCCTAAATATTGTCCTTTAGGTGTCAATAACATATAAGCAATGATTGAGCCCGGTGACGGTGCTGCAACCAACCCCGCATTTAACAATTGGAAAGTAGCAGTTCCTGCCATACCACCTGCCATTGCTGCCAGGATAAGAGTCGGCTTCATCAATACATAAGGGAAATAAATTTCATGAATTCCACCTAAGAAATGGATGATTGCAGCAGAGGAAGAACTTGCTTTTGCACTACCTTTACCGAATGCCATAAATGAAATCAAAATACCAAGACCGGGACCGGGATTGGATTCTAACATGAAGATAATTGATTTACCGGCTTCAGCAGCTTGCTCTAAACCAAGCGGAGTGAATATACCGTGATTGATAGCATTGTTAAGGAATAATACTTTTGCAGGTTCTACAAAAATATGAACTAATGGTAATATCCCCAATTTGATAATTGCATCTACACCGGCAGCTAAAGCATTGTTTAAACCTACTACAACAGGTCCGATCGCAAAATATCCGATAATGATTAATATCAAAGATAGTATACCTGCAGAGAAGTTATTGATTAACATCTCAAATCCCTGAGGAATATTGGGAACTATTAGCTTATCAAATTTTTTGATCAACCATGCCGCCAAAGGACCAATGATCATAGCACCCATAAACATCGGAATGCCGGCACCTACAATAACACCCATTGCAGAAGTTGCTGCAACAATCCCACCCCGGTGTTCATAGATCATGTTTCCACCCATATATGCCACCATCAAAGGTAACAAATAGGTTAACATCGGACCAACAAGCGCTGCCAACTGTTCATTCGGCAACCAACCGGTTTCAATAAATAGGGCAGTAATCAGCCCCCATGCAATAAAAGCGGAAATATTGGGCATAACCATTCCGGAAAGGAATGATCCCATTCTTTGAACACCACTTTTCAAGCCTGATTCTTTACTCACATCTAACCTCCTCATGATAAATCTGTGCTTTAGGCACTAAATAACAAATATCTAATTTTATTTGTTATCTTCCACATAATAACTATATGTTTTCAACAGATAAAACTGTTGAAAACTGTTCACAATGACTAATTTTTTCAAGATGAGAAATATTATATTGTTTATTCTAGCAGACAATACCCGTATTGTCATTTAATGAAAATATTTTTATCGCAATTTCATTTGAGCAGTATTAGAATATTTGAACAAAAAAATACCGGGAATAGTTAAATCAAATTTCAACCAATTCACCGGTATAATATTATTGAATAATGCTATGTTTTGTAATTACTTTTACAAAATTAAAGATTTATTCGACTTCGACTTCAGCGCCGGCTTCTTCTAATTTAGCAACAGCAGCATCTGCTTCTTCTTTGCTGACATTTTCTTTAACAGCTTTTGGAGCTTCATCAACAACTGCTTTTGCTTCTTTAAGACCAAGGCCTGTAAGTTCACGAACGATCTTGATTACAGGAATTTTGGATGCGCCGGGGCTCTTGAGAATAACAGTAAATTCTGTTTGTTCTTCTTCTGCAGCACCTTCAGCACCGCCTGCGGCCGGTGCAACAGCCATCATAGCAGCTGCGGATACACCGAATTCTTCTTCCAACATTTTTACTAATTCGTTTAATTCTATAATACTCAGGCTTTTAACATCTTCCATGATTTGAGTAATTTTTTCATTTGCCATGTAATTTTCCTCCACAAATATTTTTGATAATTTGTATTAATTTTCTATATTAGGCTTCTTCTGTCTCTGCTTCTTCTGCAGGTGTTTCAGCTTTTTCTTCAGATTCTTCAGTTTTTTCTGATTCTTCTGCTTCGTCTGCTTCAGTTGCAGGTTCAGCAGAATCTGCACTGACAACCAAATCCGCTACATTCTCTTTACCTTCTTCAGCAGCTTTTTCTGCTAAAGCATTTAAAGTCATAGCTAGAGAAGTTACAGGGAAAATCAAGCCTGAAACCAATTGACCATACAAAGTTTGTTGATCAGGAATACTTGCAAGTTGCATGATTTTATCAAGATCAACCTTAGCACCTTCCATAATTCCGCCTTTAATTTCAAATTTCTTAATCTTATCGGCGAATTGTTTAGTTAATTTAGGTGCTAAAACGACATCTTCTGTGCTAAAAGCAATAGCTGTAGGTCCTGTCAATTCATCTGTAAAACCGTCAATTCCTAATTGATCGAAAGCACGTGAAATAACAGTATTCTTGATTACACGATAGGTCACTCCTGCTTCACGATATGCAGTACGCATTTCGGTGTCTTGAGCAACGTTGAGACCCATATAATCAGCTAAAACAATAGATTGAGCATCTTTTAATTCATCTGCCAAACTATTGACCCTTTGCTTTTTTTGTTCCAATATTTTTGGACTGGGCATTGCGATACCTCCTTTTTTATATTTAAATACCCCTTACGCACATGGACGAAGGGGTAGGAAGTATTACTTGAAGTAATATATTTGCAACTAATTGCAAAACCTACTGTCTACCTCGGCAGGAAATTATTATGTTTCAAGAACTCCGGCTGTCTCTGGCGTATAGGTAATATTTAATTTTTAATGCGCATTAATTTTAGCTTAAATTATTGCACGAAGCAAATATTATTTGCTTTATAATTTTGGATCAACTTTGATCCCCGGACCCATAGTTGAAGTGATATGTAAGGATCTAATATATGTTCCTTTAGCACCCGAAGGTTTTGCTTTGATAATCGCATCTAAAAGAGCATTGAAGTTATCCAATAATTGTTCCTCAGTAAAGGATGCTTTGCCAATTGGGCAATGGATAATATTTTGTCTATCTAAACGATATTCAATTTTACCCGCTTTACTCTCTTCAACTGCTTGTTTTATATCATTAGTAACAGTGCCTGCTCTTGGATTAGGCATTAAGCCATGCGGTCCTAACACGCGACCTAATGGTCCTACCATTCCCATCATATCAGGGCTTGCGATCACTACGTCAAAATCTAACCAGTTTTCACCGGTAATTTTTTGAACTAAATCTTCGCCACCGACATAATCGGCACCGGCTTCTTTTGCTTCATCGGCTTTAGGTCCTTGAGCAAAAACTATTACTTTTACTTCACGACCTGTGCCATGTGGCAATACAACAGCACCTCTAACTTGTTGATCAGCATGTCTGGAGTCAACACCCAAACGAAAATGCATTTCAACAGTTTCATCGAATTTGGCAGTTGCCGTTTCTTTGAGTAAAGAAATCGCTTGATCAGCTTCATAGATTTTTTCAAAATCTACTTTAGCGGCAATTTCTTCATATCTTTTGCCTCTTTTTCTCATCTTAGACTCCTTACTTATCCATATCGATAATGATGCCCATGGAACGAGCTGTACCCGCAACCATTCTGGCACCTGATTCAACATCTGATGCGTTTAAATCTTTCATTTTCATCTCGGCGATTCTCAAGCATTCTGACCAAGGTACTGTTGCAACCTTATTTACATTCGGTTCTCCTGATGCCTTGTCCAGCTTTGCAGCTTCTTTCAATAAGATTGCCGCCGGTGGAGTCTTGGTGATAAAAGAGAATGAACGATCTTGATAGACCGTGATCTCAACCGGGATAATTAAACCCATATCCTGTTGAGTTCTTTCATTAAATTCTTTTACGAATTGAGAAATGTTCAATCCGTGTTGTCCAAGCGCTGGTCCTACCGGTGGTGCTGGCGTTGCTTGTCCTGCGGGGATTTGCAATTTGACAATTGTTTCAACTTTTTTAGCCATTTAGGCCACCTCCCATTTTTTGGATAATAAATATTTCTTTATCTAATCAGATTCTGAGAATCTGAGTTAAATCTAATTCTACCGGAGTTTCTCGGCCAAACATTGAAACTAAAACAGTAACTTTCTTCTTATCTGTATTAATTTCTTGTACTGTACCGACAAATCCATCTAACGGTCCATGGATTATCTTAACTGAGTCGCCCTCACCGTAGTCGATAATAGGCTCCCAATCTGATTCCAGACCCATGATCATCAATTCTTCTTCGGTCAACGGAACCGGCTTTGTGCTTGAAGGGCCGACAAATCCTGTGACACCTCTGGTATTTCTTACAATGTACCAAATGTCATCAGTTAAGATCATTTTAATCAGAACATAACCCGGATAGAGTTTTTTCTCCAGAGTTTTTCTTTTGCCCTCTTTTATTTCCACGACTTGTTCAGTCGGAATTGAAATCTCCTGAATCAAACCTTGCAGGTCACGATTTTCTACAATCATTTCCAAAGTCATTTTTACTTTTTTCTCATAGCCGGAATAAGTATGTATGACATACCAACGAGCTTCTTGTTCTTGATTGGAACTCATCATATCACCACTCATTCAGCAGGCGCTGTTGTTTCTTCAGTTTCGGACTCAACTTGTTCTTCCGGAGTTGTCTCGTCGGTTTCTTCGACACTTTCCGTAATTTGAGTATCGCTTTCAGCAGTTTCATAGGTATAGAAACCTGTTCTGCTGAGTACAGAAGAAATTACCGTATCAAAAATAAAAATCGTTAAGCTTGCAATTAAGATAATAGCAATAACCGTTCCGGTATTTGCTTTGAGTCGCTTACGATCAGGCCAGGTTACTCGTTTCAGCTCTGCTCTGATATCAGAAAAAAAGTCTTTGATTCTTCTGCCTAAACCGGGTTTATCGTCCCGAACATTTCTTCTTCTTTTGTTTTTTCGTGATGCCATTTCAAACCCTTCCTGATTTAAAAAGTTGTTGAATTATTTTGTTTCAACGTGAAGTGTATGTTTTCTGCAAAATGGACAGAATTTTTTCATCTCTAGTTTATCAGGTGTATTTGTCTTGTTCTTCTTTGTATCATAATTACGCTGTTTACATTCTGAACATGCAAGTGTAATTTTATCTCTCGGACCTGTACTGGCCATATTCGTCACCTCCGACTATCCGACTATCTAATTATCTTCAATGCTTTAACCCATTTGCGACCTGTTTTTTGCATAATTAAAAAAAGCCTTCTACGGGCAGCTATAACATTCTATAGCTATTAGTTTTTGATGTCAAGGAATTTTACAGATAGAGTCAATCAAGATTGCAACCATGAATTGTAATTAGTCTCTATTGCCTTACAGCAGAAATTTTTAATATTATAAATCTGAGAGATTAATATTGTTGTAGATTGTCTAGTGGTTTTATTTACAGTATGAGTTTATTCGCAATTTACATTTTGTTTAAGATTATGATTGGAATTTACCTTGGTTTTGTTCCGAATTTCAACCCCTCCAAAAAATCAATTGGTAGACTTGCGAAATGGAACAGAAACCTATGATATTCGGGTGTTTTATGTTTCGAATTTCAACCCCTCCAAAAAATCAATTGGCAGGCTTGAGAAATGGAACAGAAACTAGAATATTCGGGTGCTTATTGTTTCGAATTTCAACCCCTCCAAAAAATCAATTGGTAGACTTGCGAAATGGAACAGAAACTAGAATATTCTGGTACTTATTGTTCCGAATTTCAATTCCTCCAAAAAATCAATTGGCAGACTTGCAAAATGGAACAGAAACTAGGATATTCGAGTGCTTATTGTTCCGAATTTCAACCCCTCCAAAAAATCAATTGGCAGACTTGCAAAATGGAACAGAAACCTAGAAAAGCATCGGTAATTTGTGTTCTGAATTTTGCATAAACGTCTTTTCAAGCAACCTTCATTCAGGCTTATCCGACACTTACTTAGCCCAGCATTGTGTCACTAGGACCGCCGCCCGCTGAGAGCTCTTGGAATAATCTTAAGAGATCTTCTACTTTGAGATTTCTTTTTTCGGCACCTCGGACATCATAGATAATCTTTCCCTCATCCATCATGATCAAGCGGTTGCCATGATCAATCGCTGCTTGCATATTATGGGTTACCATTAAAGCAGTAAGATTCTGTTCAACGATAATCTGATCAGTCAGATCTAAAACAATTTCGGCAGTATTAGGATCTAAGGCGGCTGTATGCTCATCAAGTAAGAGAAGCTTCGGAGTATTTAAAGTTGCCATTAAAAGCGTTACTGCCTGTCTTTGTCCACCGGATAAGAGACCTATTTTATCGCTTAAACGATTTTCTAAACCTAAACCCAGTCTAGCTAAACGTTTCTGATATATTTCGCGTTCCTCTTCTAGAATACCCCAGTTCAATCCTCTACGTTTACCTCTGCGAAATGCAAGTGCCAGATTTTCATCTAATTGCATGTTGGCAGCAGTGCCCATCAAAGGATCTTGAAAAACCCGTCCCAAATCTTTCGCTCTTTTATGTTCCGGCATATCTTGAATCTCTGAACCTGCCAGAATAATTTTCCCACCATCTGCAGGATAAACTCCACAGATTAAATTGAGCATGGTTGATTTTCCTGCTCCGTTACCTCCTATTACGGTTATGAAATCACCTTGACTGATTTGTAAATTAAGCTGATCAATCACTCTTTTTTCATTAACAGTACCGGGATCAAAAGTCTTGGTTAAATTCTCTATTTTAAGCATTTTGACTCTCCTTAGCTGCTAATTCTCTTGCTTTTTTCGCATTATGTTTGCTGACTGCATTGGGTAAGAATAATGCTAAAGCAACAATTAGTGCCGTAATCAACTTGAGATCATTTGTGCTCAAACCTAATTGTAATACCAGAGCGACGATAATTCGGTAAATAACCGAGCCGACAACCACAGCAATCATCTTTGAACCAAAGGCTACCACTCGACGCAAAATAACCTCACCGATCACGATTGAGGCCAAACCAATTACAATAGCTCCTGCACCCATGCCTACATCCGCTGCGCCTTGATACATACCAACCAAGCTACCTGCAATTGCAATGCAAGAATTGGCTATAATTAAGGCTATAAATTTTGTATGCTCGGTATTTTGTCCTAAAGCTCTGACCATTGCTTCATTATTACCGGTTGCTCTAATCATTGAACCGATTTCTGTACCGAAAAACCAGTACAGAACTAAAATCACCAGAATCACAAAAAACAGGCCTATGACAATTGCTATCCGGTCACTGCTTAATTCAAGACCGATAGAAGCAAATAATCTTTGGACCTGTTTAAAAATTGTATCGTATTGTAGGAGCTGCTGATTGGCACGCCCTAAGATTCTTAAATTGATTGAATAGAGAGAGATTTGAGTTAGAATCCCGGCTAATACTTCCGGGATTTCTAACTTATTATGTAAAAAACCGGTTATACCACCTGCAAGACCACCTGCTACAAAAGAAATTAACAAAGCGATGATCGGTGGAATTCCATTGGCTATGCAGATTGCTGTGACACATGCACCGGTCGTGAATGAGCCGTCCACGGTCATATCGGTAAAATTTAATAACCTAAATGTTATATATGAACCTAATGCCAGAATTGCCCAGAGCAAACCTTGAGCGACAGCACCCTCTACTGCCAATAAAAATTGCATACGTCTTTTCCTTTTATATTAGTCTATATTTATTCCGTTTTTTCCCAATTGCTTTTTTCTAACATTTCATCCGGAATTGTTATGCCGAGTTCTTCAGCTAATTCAGGATTTACATCAAATGAAAATTCTTTTTGATGTTGAATAGCCATCTCTGCCGGATTAGATTTTCCAGCTAAGATATCGGCTGCCATTTCACCGGCTTGTTTACCCAGTTCGTAATAGTCTACACCTAAAGTTAATAAACCTCCACCATCAAGCATTGCAACTTCGCCACAAACTACAGGTATTCCTGCCGGAGTTGTAATATTGGTCACAGCTGTCATATTGTTGGAAATCAAGTTGTCGGTAGGAGTATACATAACATCTATTTTGCCGACTGCACTTTGAGTAACTGCTGAAATTTCATCAGTTTTGGAAACTGTCAGTTCAACGTATTCCAAACCTAATTCTTTAATTGCATCTTCGGCCATTTTAGCTTGGATAATTGAATTATCTTCTGATGAATTAAAAATAACTCCAACTCTGGTTGCTTCGGGCATTAACTCTTTGATCAATTCCATCTGTTCTTTGACCGGAGTTAAATCTGAGGTTCCTGTTACATTGGTTTCTGGCTGGTCATTTGATTTGACTAAGCCGGATTGTTCAGGATCAGTAACTGCCGTGATAACAATTGGAATTTCAGATGTCTGATTGGCAGCTGCCTGAGCAGCTTGAGTAGCCACAGCAAAGATCAGATCAGGATTGGAATTGACCAGCTTTTGAGCAATTGTTGTAGCATTGCTCGGATCACCTTGTGCATTATTGTAGTCCAAGGATAGATTTTCGCCTTCTACATAACCACGTTCTGCCAAACCGGCCACAAAACCTTCATATCCTTTATCTAAGGCTTCATGGGGGGCAAGTTGAATGATTCCGATCGATACGTCATCTTTTTTCTCAGCATCATCCTTTTCTTGAGCTGTTTCTTCTACCTGATCACTCAGATCAGAGTCTTGTTTGGCATCATTGCCACCACAAGCAACTAACATTGCCAGAGCAATAATTAAAACCAAAATTATCTGTATTCTTTTCATGTCATCCTCCAAAGATAATAAATTGTTCTGTTAAGTTAAAAATTAAAAAGAGATCTGAAAAGCCTCTGGTAGAATGTTCTTGAA
>JAAYKK010000150.1 GCA_012522435.1 Clostridiaceae bacterium
ACCACTCGGCAATGACGGTGTCTATCATTGTGTTGTATTCATTTTCAGGAAAAGGGGTGGGATAGCTTTCTTTTGGTATTTTTATATTCATTCTGTCTGCTCATCAATCTTCTTGTTTGATGTTAAGTATCATTATACTTAACATTAATAAAACATTTTACTATTTGTAAATGTTATAGTTAATACTATGGATCACATATTGTTATGTTTTTCATTATTGAACACACGCTTCATTATTATGATATGTGTGTTTATAGTATGTGTAAAGTATTGAGAAAACTTCAATTTATAAAAGTGATTTTCGGAAAGGGTATTTTATGAATCAAGAAACAGCCGGCGCTAAAATTGGCTATGGTGTAGGAAGACGGTTAATGTACGGTATGGCTGAATTTTTTGGCGGTGGAGTCTTTGTAGTTATTAATACATTCTTCACCGTTTTTCTTATTAAAGCGCTGGGAGTACCTGCGGCGCTAGCGGGTATCATTCCGCTGGTAGGACATATTTGGGATGCGATTACTGATCCTATTATGGGTAATATCACCGACAGAACAAGTCATCGATTCGGTCCAAAGCGTTTCTATATTCTTTTAGGAAGTATTGTATCCGTACTGACCTTCATTTTGATGTGGGTGCATATCAATACGACAAATAACACGCTTTTGTTCATTTATTATGCGCTTTCGTACGTTCTTTTTTCTACGGGATTTACAATTCTGATGGTCCCCTATAATGGACTGTTGCCGGACATGATTGATGATTACGGTATGAGAGCGAGATTTTCCAATGTAAGAACGATCTGGTCGACGCTTGGTGCTATGGTCTGTGGTCTCGTGCCATCACTTATAATTAAAGACAATACGGAGGCGGGAGCCTACTTGAAAGTGGCTTTGATTTTAGGGGTCTTTTTCCTTTTGACGAGCCTTGTTACCTTTGTGAGTACCTGGGAAAAGAGAAAAGAGCCTGTTCAGAGTAAGCTAAGCGAGAGTTTTTCTCAGGCAGGGAGTACGCTGCACAATAAATCTTTTAAGCTTTTCTTAGGCATCTATCTTGGTGGACAATGTGGTATGGATTTTGTCTCGGGACTTGCCGTATATTACGTTGACGATGTCCTCAATGGATATGAGAATGGCTATTTTATCTATTTGATGGCAGTGCTTTTAATTTCTCAGCTTGTAGGCATGATTTTTTGGGGACCTGTCATGGTCAAAAAATCCAAAAAATTTACGGTTCTGGTGGGCGGACCTATGAGAATTATTGCGACTCTCGGTCTGCTGGCATTTTCGTATGAGGGAGCGCCGATTATACCGGTTCTTGTCTGTACTGGATTCGTCGGAATCGGTAATGCCGCTACATTGACCAGTATTTTTGCCATTTTATCTGACATGGCGGATGTGGACGAACTGGTAACCTCGGTTCGTAGACCAGGTGTCGTTTCCGGCATGGCAACCTTTGTCAGAAAAATATCTTCCGGACTGTCCGCTTCAGGTATCGGTTTTCTTTTAAGTGCTGTCGGATATGATGCGCTTCTGGCATCGTCGGGTGCCAGACAATCCCTTGCCACTCAAAAAGGTATAGTTTATATTTTTGTCTTTGCACCGGTTATTCTGGTTGCGATCATGCTGATTTGTGGATATTTATTTCCAATTACCGGCAAGGAATTTAAAATCATTCAGACGGATATAGCAAGACGAAAAGGAGAAATCACAACACCAGCTACCGAAGAAGAAAAACTAATTTGCGAAAAGGTTACTGGTGTTTCTTATGAGAATTTATGGAATGCGAAATATACGCATTTCAAGAAACCGGATAAGGCAGTAGACTAAAAGGTATCTGAAATCATTTCAAGAATGGAAATCAGCGGGGGAGATTCCAGGTTGTTTTGTAGTAAATTTTTTGACGCTGTTCATGCCGAAGATGACGGCCAAACATAGACTTAATGTGTCAAATGATTTTAAATCATGAAAAAGTACAACAATAAATTGTAATGCTGTTAGTGGTATAGAGAAGTTATATCTACAAGTAAAGAGAATTGTAGATACTTTTTAGAGTATTAGATTATATTCTGGAGTAGTAGTGTTTGAGATATTTCCTTATG
>JAAYKK010000130.1 GCA_012522435.1 Clostridiaceae bacterium
TGATCAATATCGAGACATGCACACTGCGACAGAGTTAAGCAGTGCGGAATTTAACGAATAAATATAGATTTTTGTTTGCTATTGCCCATATCCTTACTATTGTTTAAAATTATTCTAACTATCTAAATTAGATTTAATCCTATTTAAATCCAAAAATTAAGTTAATTTTGTTTGTAATCCAGTATTTTAATATCAATTTAATGTAGTTAATAAAATTTATTGTCCAGCAAAAGAATCAGATCAAACGCAAAAGCAAAGAGCAATCGGATCTTTTAAGGTATTCATTGATGAGATGCGTGATTAACTATTTTTATTAAATCTAAGGAGGTCAGGATGTCAAAATTATTTGAAAGTGTTAAAGTAGGAAATTTGGAATTGAAAAATCATTTAGTAGTTTGTCCAATGGGATTTGTCAAAGATATTGATGGTGGTATTTCAGAAAGACAAAGACATTATCTTGTAGAAAGAGCAAAAGGAGGATTCGGTTTGATTTATCCTTCGACTCATTTTATTTCTAATCGTTTTGAACCATCACAAGCAAACACACTAGAAGGATGGGGACATGGATCTCGTTTAGCTTTAGCAGTTGAGCAAGTTCATCAATATGGAGCAAAGTTCGCGGTTCAATTATCTTTGGGTCTAGGTAGAGTATCTATAGTTGACCCATTTACTCCTCCTAAATCGGCCAGCACCTGTACGAGTTTTTGGTTCCCTGATTTAACTTGTGATCCGTACACAAAAGAAGAAATTGACTGGTTAGTAACACGTTTCGGATATTCTGCTTCAATTGCAAAAAATGCAGGCGCTGATGTAGTTGAAATCCATGCTTATGGTGGATACTTAATTGATCAGTTTATGAGTGCAATATGGAATCATAGAGAAGATGAGTATGGCGGAAGCTTAGAAAATCGTTTGCGAATTGTATTTGAACTAAGGCAATCCGTTTGGGATCAATGTGGAAAGGACTTTCCTGTTGCGATTAAAGTTACACCTGATCATGCATTTGAAGGCGGAAGAACTCTTGAAGAAGGGATCGAAATGGTAAAACTACTTGATGACGGTGGATTTACCTATATTCACTTAGATAAAGGTGCATATGAATGTTGGTATAATGCGGTTACTACAGCTTACCAACCGGAAGGTTCTCAACTTTATATTGCAAAAGCAGTTAAGGAAGCCGGCGTAAAAACTCCATTAATGGTGCAAGGGAAACTCGATGATCCTAGAGTCGCTGAAAGTGTACTTGATGATGGCTTGGCAGAACTTGTCGGTCTTGGACATGCTACTCTAGCGGATCCTCACTGGGCATTAAAAGTTAAACAAGGAAATGAAGATGATATTGTTCCCTGTATAGGATGCAATGAATGTTTATATCACGAATTAATTGCAAGTTTCTCAACATGTGCTGTTAATCCTAGAACTGGTGCTGAAACAGATTATCCAATTTTGCCAGCTTTGGAAAAATTAAAAATTTTAGTTATTGGTGGCGGACCTGGGGGAATGGAAGCAGCAATTACTGCAGCAGATAGAGGTTTAGAAGTTGAATTGTGGGAAAAAGAATCTAAACTTGGTGGCAATTTACTAGCTGCTGGTGCTCCTCCATTTAAATTTAACACAATGAGATATCTAGAATATCTTAAAACACAAATCGCAAAGCGTGATATCAATATAAAACTAGGAAAAGAAGCGACATTAGAAACTGTCAAAGAATATTCACCCGATGCTGTAATCTTAGCTTCAGGTGCAGAACCAATTTGTCCATTTGTTGATAACATCGGTTGTAAAACTGTAATTCAAGCCATTGATTTTCTAATAGACAAACCTGAAATTGGTAAAGATGTAGCTGTAATCGGAGCTGGTTTAGTTGGCTGTGAAGTAGCTATAATGCTTGAGCGTGAAGGTAAAAATGTAACTTTGATAGAAATGCTGGATGAAATATTAATGACTGCAGAACTTGCTTCAAATAATGATGCTTGGTTAAAAGATACAATTGTTGCATCTAATATTAATGTTAGAACAGGGGCAAAACTAACTTCGGTTTCGGACAACAGTATCTTCCTAGAACATGAAGGCCAAGAAAAAGAGATCGCATGTAGTAATGTTATCTTGGCTGTAGGATTTAAATCGGATCAATCACTTTTAAATGCCCTACAAGAAGATAATATAAAAGTATTTCCTATAGGTGATCAAAAGGGAAGTGGTAAAATCATTGATGCAGTTCATCAAGGATTCCATACAGTTCGATTACTCGAGGATTTAATTAACATCTATTAAATATTAAAGTATTGATTTAAATTTTTATTCTTTCTGATGAAAGAGTATAGCAAATTTTGCTTAAGTGTTTTTAGGCAGATTAGTGTTGTGTAAGGTGGTAAAAAAAGAGGTTGCTCGTAAAAGCAACCTCCTTTTTTCTTTTAGCTTAATCATGATTAAGCTTTTTAAAATATTAAA
>JAAYKK010000024.1 GCA_012522435.1 Clostridiaceae bacterium
GGGCTGACCGCTGGATAGTCTAAATACTCATTGAGAGCGTCTTTAAGAGCATCGCTTGTCACATGTTCTAAAAGATCCGCTTGTGCATGGGCTTGGTCCAAAGGCAAGTTGAGAATTTCAGATAAAAAATATTCCCAAAGACGATGCCGGGAAATCACATTGCGGGCTTTGTCTAACCCTGCATCGGTCAGGCTGATTTTATTCTGTTCGAAATTAATCAATCCATCTGCTAAGAGTTTTTTGACCATCTCGCTGACTGAAGCACGTGAAACACCCAGTGTATTAGCGATAGTAACGCTGTTCACGAAATCCGCCTTTTTAGTTAAACGATAAATTGCTATGATGTAGTCTTCTCTGCTGGAATTCATTGCCTTCTCTTTACAAATTTTATCTAATGCTTATCTGCATTATCAATCTCGTTGCTATTTTAATAACTCTAGTCTATCTAAGGTTTTCTATATTGATCCTCAACTATAAATAATCAAAATCTAATTTAAAGCTATTTCTAAGTTAAAATTATCTAAATTACATTCCATAATCAATTTTTATCATATTATAACGTAATTGACCTTTTTCAGTAAGTCTATAGATTTTTCTGGTTTGATCACGGAAGACGAGCCCTTGATCGATTAAACGAGTTGTTCTGCGCTCTATTGCATCCTGATCCCAGTGCAAGTGGTCTTTGATTGTATCAAAACCCAGTTCCAATTCAGCATCAGGTTCTGTTTGATGATTACCAAGATGCATGATCAATAAGTCATGGCGAAATTCCTTTTTGTTTTTGTGGCGCAAGTAAATTGCTGTAATTATGCCGTCTTTATTGAATAAAACTGTTAATAACAGGGTTGCTCCGGTAATTGCCGCAATCATACCTGAAATAGAAACATTTATTTTCATAGCTAAGAAGAATCCGATAAAGGTATTGGCAACAGAAAATAAAATTGAAACTAAGAGCATCATTTTTAAGTCTTTAGTTAGAAGATAGGCCGATGCAGCAGGACCGATGAATAAAGCTATTACCAGAATTGCACCGACCGCATCAAAGGCTGAAACAGCTGTAAATGAACTTAAGGTCATTAAGGCATAGAACAAAAGACTTGATGAGAAACCGGCAATTGTTGCAAATTCCGGATCAAAGGTACTGATTTTTAATTCTTTAAAGAAAATACTGATCAATAAAGTATTTGCCACGAGCATTAATAACATATAGAACATGGCTTTTGGGATAATTATGCCTAAAATCTCAATGTTATTCAACGGTATCATTATGACTTGCCCCATCAAGACAATATCTATATCCAGATGAACATTACGGGCAAAAGTGCTGATCAAAATTACTGCTAATGAGAAAAATAAAGGAAAGATGATTCCTACAGCATCATCACTTTTTACCAAACGGGTGCTCGACAATAGCTCGATCGAAAAAACAGTAAATATTCCAAATAAACCTGCTCCGATAAAAAGGATCGGTGAATTCAAATCTTTGGTTATAAGAAAAGCCAAGACTATACCTAATAGAATTGAATGAGCCAGTGCATCCGTAATCATAGAGAGTTTTCTCAAGACTAAAAAACAACCCAGAATCGCACAAGCAATTCCAGTAATTAATAGAGTGATTAACATTTGTTGATTGTAGTCTAAGATATCTGAAATTTTGAATAACAAGATTTGACTAAACATTATTAATTTTCTCCCATATATTTATAATTTATACCTATCAATTATCTGCCAAAAATTCTCTTCGACGTATTTTTGAAGCAATTAAACCATGTGGCCCAATGATCATAGATAGAAATGCAATACATGACATTGCTAAAATGATTGATGGTCCGGTAGACATCCCGGCATAGACGCTGGATAAATAAGTTCCGATAAAAGACGAAAAGCTACCTACTCCGGCTGCGATTAATAAAACTCGATTAAAACGATTGCTCCATTGCATTGCTGTAATTGCCGGAACGATCAAAAATGAAGAAATTAAGATAGCACCAACAAATTTCAGCCCGGTTGCAATAACACCCATAATCATTAAGACCATAATTATATACATCATTGACGGACTGAGACCGATCGATTTAGCATAAATCTCATCAAAGACAAAAAGTTTAAATTCTTTATAAAAGAGAATTAACAAGAAAATTGACGGTATTGCCACGACAAAAATTAATTGAACATCGACCAATCTAATGAAGGCAGCTTGGCCAAAAATATAATTTTGCAAACCGCCTTGGGGCACTTTTACATAAATTGGATGTCCCTGAATATAACTTTTTAAGACCATACCCAAGCCGAAAAAAGCCGATAAAACTGTAGCTAAAATTGCGTCTAAATTGAGTTTTGAATTCACATCAATAAACTGAACTAAAACAAAAGCTAATGTTCCGGATAACGTTGCACCTATCAAAAGCAATACCGGATCCAAAGCCATACCTATCATGAAGGCAATAATAACTCCGGGATATGAGGAATGACCTATCGCATCACCAATCAAAGATTGCCCTTTCAGAACTGTTACAGCGCCGATCATACCGGCAACAGAAGCTAAAATCATAGTACCGAAACAAACTACTAAAAATGTATAACTTGTTAATATGCTTAAATCCATAATTTTATCTTAACCATCCACCTAAATTTGCTTGAGCCAGATTCTCTTTCGTTAGGGTTGTTTGCATCGGACCTTGATCAATTATCTTTTTATTGAGAATTACTAAATGGTCAAAATATTCAGCTAAAGTATTTAAATCATGATGAATCACAATGGAGGTCTTGCCCTGACTTTGTGATTTTTTCAAAAAATCAATTATTACTTTTTCTGTATTTTTATCTACACCGGCCAAGGGTTCATCCATAAAATAAATTTCTGCATCTTGAGCTATTGCCCGAGCAATAAAAACTCTTTGTCTTTGACCACCCGAAAGTTGAGAAATTTGACGATTCTTATAATCTTGCATTCCTATTTTTTGCAAGGCTTGTTCAGCTTTTTCCAGATCTTTCTTGCGGGGTCTTTTGATCCAGCCCAAATGAACATAACGTCCCATTAAAACAACATCTAGAGCCGTTGTTGGAAAATCCCAATTCACACTATTGGATTGAGGAATATATGCTATTTTCTTTTGGACTTGCTTAACCGGCTGACCCATAACTTCAACATAACCGGAGAGAGTTTTTTGTAGACCGAGTATTCCCTTAACCAACGTGGATTTACCTGCGCCATTAGGTCCAATAATCGCAGTACGTGAATTTTCAACAATATCAACATCATTATCCCAAAGAACCGGCTTTTCATTATAAGCCATCGTTAGATCTTCTACTTTTACAATAATATTTTGCGACATTTGTATTACTTCCTTAAGTATTTCAGTTGATCATTGAGATCAAGAGTTTCTTTTTGTTTAACCGGCATGGATCATTCAATCCATACCGGCTAACAGTTAAATAATTATTAGTTTTTAAAAGGATAAATTTTTATTTTAAATTTTCAACAATCAAATCAACATTATGCGTGAACATATCGATATAATTGTCACCTACTTCACCTGCTGGCGCCAAAGAATCTGAGAAAAGTTCATTACCTTCTCCACTTACTACTTTGACCTCAAATCCTTGAACTTGAGCAGCTTCTTTGAGCTTTTCCATTCTGGCAGGATCGGTTGTGGTTTCAGCAAAAACCGCTTTGACTTTATTCTGGACAATAAAGTCAACTGTGTTTTGAATATCTTTGTTCGCTACTTCCGAATCCGTACTAACACCCTGAGGTGCCATTACCGGAATATCAAATGAACGTGAAAAATAATTAAAAGCATCATGTGGCGTAATCAAGATTCTAGATTGTTTAGGAATGGTATCCATCTTTTCTTGGCAGGATGCAAACATTTGATCTAAGTCAGACTTATAAGTTTCAGCATTGGTATTTATATCAGCAGCTTTATCCGGCAACATCTGAGATAAATAATCAGCGACATTTTCCACAGCTTTTTTATACAGATCAATATTAAACCAGAAATGAGGATCAACAATCATAACCCCTTGATCATCCATTACACCCACTTCGTCGGCAGGAAAATCTTTTGCCAATTGATGCCCCATTGTTTCTAAAACATCAACCATCCGTCCTTCAAAATGCAAGCCATGATATATGACTAAATCTGAATTGGTCAACTTTTCCAAGTCTTGTGGTTTCGGTTCATATAAATGTGGATCATCTCCGGCAGGAACAATTAACTCAGTTATTACAAAATCTTCCGCTAAACGGTTTACAATATCTACAACAAAAGTCGTAGTTCCGGTCACCGTTGGTATTCCCTCTACAGCTTCAATTGTCGGTTCTTCAGCTTCAGCACCATCTGTTTCCTCAATTTCATTTATGATTAATTTTTCAGCTTCGGCAATAGTTGCTTTTTCTGTTTCTGGCACTTCCGCTTCATTCTGAGCATCAAGTTTTGTACAAGCAGAAGCAAATATTGCACATACAATCAATAATGCTAGTAATACATTCTTCTTCATTTTATTTCTCCATTCATATTGTATTGTTCTAATTTGTTAGTTTAGGCTAACTAAAATGTATTAAACATTAATTAGGTGCGCCTAACAAGTCTCTTGCCTTAAATTCATGCAAAATGCTATATTTCATTTGAAAATTAGTATAAATTATATATAATCGGTTATTTTATTGATCATAAAAGGAGTTCACTATGAAAATAGATAATTTACCAAATTTGAAAGAATTAGGTTATTTGAGAGTTGCAGGTGCTACGCCTGAAATCAAAGTCGCAGCAGTCGATTTCAATTTGAAACAACATCTTCAATTAATCAGACTTGCAGAACAGGAACAAATTGAACTCCTGGTCTTTCCAGATTTTTCATTAACCGGAGCAAGTTGTCAGGATCTGTTCAAGCAAGATATTCTAATTGAAAAAACTAAAGCTGCACTTGATCAAATCAAATCTCTACTCAAGAAAACAAATTTGAATCTTATCTTAACTATCCCGGAAAAAATAAATGGCAGATTGGTAAAAGTTTTATATTTCCTGAGCAGATATCAGCATGCTAAATACTTATTACCTGCTGAGCCAAGTTCCGCTTTGAGTAAATATTTCGCTACAGGCACAGAATTATCCGGCATTAATCTTAATAATCTGCCTATACTCAATCCCGATAGCATTCTTCTAATAGATGATACACACACTAAGACAAAATTCAGTTTAGCCGTTTATCAAGGGCTGACTGATTTATATAAAAATCATTCGTATAAGAGTTTTTCACCTAATATAAATGTTGTACTGACATCTTCTCCTGAGTTGATTGAAAATCAGGCAGAAACAGAAAAAAATCTGAGTTCTTTTACCCAATTGTGGCAAACAGGGGTTATTTATTTGAGTCCGGTTTATGGGGAATCTACCACTGATTATGTTTACTCAGGTAGAAGTTATATTTTTGAACAAGGTGCAAGGCTTGCTGCTACAACTCTCTATGAGCCTGATTTAATGATTGCAGATTTAGATTTACAAATTATCAAGAATACCGATCAGTCAAACTATATTAGAAGCCGTTCCAACAATGACTCATTCGAAAAAGCAAAGTCTAATTCAGTTATCGAAATAAAATTAAGATCCCCTCACAATCCGGCAGAAAATTCTTTACGGTATGGTTCAACTGCTGATCCGCAAAAAGATCAGGAACTGTATCGTCAATTCCCGGAAAACCCTTTTCTACCTCTAGATGTCACACAACATCAAGCTTATTTTGATGCTGTATTAGATATGGCAGCACAAGGTTTACGTAAAAGGTTAGAGCATATAAACAATCCCCAAGTTATTTTGGGTTTATCCGGTGGGCTGGATAGTACGCTAGCTCTGTTGATAGCTGTTCGCACCCAAAAATTTCTCAATAAAAATAATAAAAACATTCTTTGTGTCAGCATGCCCGGTTTTGGCACCACAAAAAGAACTTATAATAACACTAGAGATCTGGCAGAAGCCTGTGCTACAAATTATCTTGAAATTTCTATCTCAGATGCAGTGTTACAACATTTTAAAGATATCAATCACGACCCCGATTTGCACGATGTGACTTATGAAAATGCCCAAGCCAGAGAGAGAACTCAAATCTTAATGGATTTAGCAAATCAAAGAGGCGGTATTGTTTTAGGAACAGGAGATCTGTCCGAGTCCGCACTTGGTTTTGTGACCTATGGCGGAGATCATTTATCTATGTATCATCTCAATGCAGGAATCCCCAAAACCTTAATTCGTCATCTAATTGAATTTGAAGCTAAAAATTACATGGCCAATAATCTGAGAACTGAATCGCAAAAAGATCTTGCGAAAATTTTATTTGATATTTTAGCAACTCCGGTCAGCCCGGAACTTCTGCCGCCTGATCAAGGCAAGATTGCTCAACAAACTGAACATATAATTGGACCTTATGAATTGCATGATTTATTTCTCTACTATTTTGTTCGCTATAACTTCGCCCCGCGTAAAATCCTCTTTATTGCTGAGCAAACATTTGGTACCAAATATGACCGAATTACTATTATCAAATGGCTTAAACTATTCTATAAACGTTTCTTTGCTAATCAATTTAAACGTTCGGCAGCTCCTGACGGACCAATAATCAGTAAAATTACCTTGTCGCCACGCCAAGGTTTTTCGATGCCGAGTGATGCTGTTGTAAGATTATGGATAGAGGATTTAGAATCTTTAGAAGGAAATTAAATTATGCCCGAATTACCGGAAGTTGAAACGATACGCAGAACTTTACTTGAAAAAATTCAAAATCAAACGATCAAAGAAATTATTTGTTATCATCCGGATGTATTGATTAATCAAGAAAATTTATCATTAAATGATTGGTTAATCCAAGATATTAGAAGACGCGGTAAGTATTTGTTATTTGATTTAACTAAAGCAGAACAATCGACTACAGAGAATAATTCAATTGTTGCAATGATTCATTTACGTATGACAGGCAAACTTTTACTGGAAGATACTATTGTCGAACCGGCCAAGCACACCCATGTACGTTTTATTTTAAATAATGGCGGTTCGCTTGATTTTAATGATGTGAGACGTTTCGGCAGGGTAACTATGTTTTCAGCCGGCAATGAATTCAGCGATCGAGGTTATGCTACTCTGGGTCCGGAACCGTTAGGTGATGATTTTACAGCCGATTATCTGATAAAAATTTGTCAACGTTTTAAGCGTAGTACGATCAAGGGTGTGTTATTAAATCAACAAGCAATTGCCGGGATAGGCAATATCTATGCTGATGAAAGTTTATTTCGAGCAGGAATAAAACCTGATCAAAAAGCGGGTGAAATTTCAGAGGAGCTATTAACCGTTTTGCATCAAAAAATCCGCGAAGTAATTGCAGAAGCAATCGGCCATCGCGGAACTTCATTTCGTGATTATGTTGATGGATTGGGCAACAAAGGTTTTTTCCAATTAAAATTGGCAGTTTATCAAAAAGATGGCGATCTCTGCCCTGTTTGTGACACAACAATTGAAAAAATCAAAGTTGCCGGACGCAGTACCCATTTTTGTCCTAACTGCCAAAAATAAGCATTTTTACTGAAAAACTAATCTTTTTGAGAGCTAGTCGCGGTAAGGGGCAATTTCAATCCAATAACCATCGTGATCTTCAATAAAATAGACACCCATATTTTCATTTTCAAGAACAACTACTCCTTGTTCTCTATGAAATGCTAAAGCCTCATCATATTTTTCAGTTCTAAAGCAAAGGTGGATCTCATTATCTTCAAGATCATACGGCTCTTTACGATCGCGTAACCAAGTTATTTCCATTTCAAAATCATTGTTTGAATCTGTATAATAAACAATTATATAACTGCCATCTTCAGCTTCTTTTCTGCGCGCTTCTTTTAAACCAAGATTCTCGCGATAGAATTTATCTGCTTTTTCCAAATCCATCGTATTAATATTCATATGTACCATTTTAAAATCAAAATCCATAATAATCCCCTTTCAGCTTTTGTTAATATTTATTGATTGTACCTACATTTTTACACAATCATGATTTAGTCTTCATCTATCTTGTTACTGTTATTATACACTATGTTAAATACTGGAAATTTACCGTATCATATATAACATTGGTATAAGGTTGAGTTTATTTCAGCTTATAGTTTAGAAAATAATTAATCAGTTTGCAGTATTTTAAAGAGTGTATTTTGAGTCTGAGGAGGTTTTTTGATTGAACAGAATTTCCGATCCCAGAAAAAATAGTAATAAAAAGAAAATAAAAAATAATTCTCTTGATTTTCAAAAAATGCTTATGCCTCGAATTGACACCAGAGCTTACGCCATTAAGATCCCGGGGTTAATTCGGCTGGCCTTTGCCTTATTAGTTATCTTAGCAATCATCCCACTTAACATAGCTATAGCCAGGTATTTAAATCAATATGCTTTTTGGATTTATTCCACTTTAGAAATCATAGGTTTAATTTTTGTGTTATTTGTGATCCACCGAGATCGCAATGCATCATATGTCCTAGCTTGGAGCATTCTGATTCTGGCAATACCTGTTGCCGGACTGAGTTTGTATTTGCTTTGGGGTAGACGTTCCAGGTTTAAGAAAGACAAAATAAAAATCAATCGAATCCAAAAAAAATTTGACCAATATACATATCGTGACCCCGAACTTATAGAAAAATTGATTGAAGAATATCCTTTAGCTAAAGTACAAGCTAATTTCCTCTACAATTCCGGTTTTCCGGTATATCAAAATACTAATTGTGAATATTTTCCTTTAGGTGAAGAAAAGTTTGTGAGTATGTTTTCAGATTTGCATGCCGCTAAAAAATTTATTTTTATGGAATACTTCATATTAGCAGATGGTATACTTTGGCAAGAAGTAGAAGATATTTTAATTCAAAAGGCTCGTGATGGCGTTGATGTCAGACTGTTATTTGATGATTTTGGCAGTATTATTAAAGCGCCGAATGATTTGATTCGCAAACTGCGCTCAAATGGCGTAAAAGTTTATAACTTTAATCCTGTTGCTCGCTACATTTCAAAGCTTTATATTAATTTTCGCAATCACCAAAAAGCTTGTATTATCGACGGTAATATTGCATATACCGGCGGGACAAATATCGCTGATGAATATGCTAATCTGTATGAACGTTTTGGTCATTGGAAAGATACAGCTATTCGTTTAGAAGGTGATGCTGTATGGAGCCTAACTTCTATGTTCTTGACTATGTGGGAATTTGAAAGCGGAATTCAGGAACAAGATTACACAAAATTTATGCCTGACTTTAATCAAAATTTTGTTGCTCACAATGCTCAACCTGGATATTTTATACCATACTGGGATGGTCCTTTAAATAATCCGCTTAATCCGGCGGAAGACATTTATCGTTCTATTATCAATAATGCCAAAGACTATCTTTATATTTGCACACCTTATTTCATTGTCGAAGAATCAATGATTCTTGATATTTGTCGGGTAGCTAAATCAGGAGTTGATGTAAGAATAATGACACCGGGTATACCGGACAAATGGTATGCTTATGTTGTAACTCAATCCAATTATGAAAAGTTAATGGAAGCGGGTGTAAAAGTCTTTCAATATGCTCCCGGCTTCATCCATGCAAAAACTGTCATCTCTGATGATTACCATGCGATCACAGGTTGTGTAAATTTTGATTATCGCAGTTTTCACTTGCATTTTGAAAACTCCGTTTATATTTGTGGCGATCCGGTAATTGATGAGATCTACAATGATTTTATGGAAACATTTACTATTTCTGAACTCTTGATTTTGGAAGAATGGAAACAACGAGCTTTAAGTAGAAAAGCTATCGAAACATTTATGCGTATCTTCTCTACTCTCTTATAATGAAAAGGAATATACATGGCCCAAGCAAAAGAAAAAATATTTGAAACGACTTATGGTTTACTAATTTATTATTCGAACGAAGCAACAGACAATCAGAAAAAATCTTTTTTCAATTTAATAAACAAAAATAATATTCCTTACTTTATTCTTGATCCTCAAGATTTCTCTCGCACTATTTCTAACTTAGTCAAAGATATTACTATTCAACCGGAAATAAACCAACGAAATACTAAGATAAAAAATGGAAAACTAGTGGATAACAATATACTTTTCTTTTCAGGGTTTACACGCGAACAGGTAGAAGATTTTTTAGAGACAATCCGAGATGAAAAATATCCTAGATTTCCTTTAAAGGCAGCAGCAACTGAACACAATTATGATTTTACCTTTGGCCAATTAATAGAAGAGTTAATCAAAGATAGAACTGTTATTTCTCATGTGATTAATTTACGTAAAAGAGTTAATGAACTCAAACGACTGATTGATCAGAGTAATAAATTAAAACAAGCTGACAAATTAATCTTGGAAACAGAAATAAGTAAAGCCGAAAAATTATTAGTAGATATTGAGAAAACTTTTGATTTAACAGAGTTCAAAAAACAGATTAATAAATTCAATAAATTATTAGCAGAGATCAAGAAAAAAGAATCAGAATAAATTAACTGATGTGATTGTTAGCATAATTTTTCAACAAAATAGTAACAAAAAAATCAACATTTTTACTCTATTGTTTTTGTAAATATAGTTAAATTATAATATTTATAAAAACTATGTGCATGTTAAACAAGGAGTTATTAACATTATTTTTCATAGTTATTAACATTATTTTAGCTTGTTTTGCTTGAATGTGCGATTTATTATCAAGTTATTAACATTATTAACATTTCTAAGCATAACCTGAAATGTGAAAAGAACTGTTTTTTATTACATTATTATTGCATTTTTACAACTTTAATCAGCTGTTTTTTTCTGCTAGTATAGTCTAACGATCTAAGAAAAGAGGGAGATAAATGCAAGATCAGAGTGCTCATGTCATTTGGCAAAATATTTGTGAAAAATATTTGGAGAAAGAGGTTCCGGAACTTACATATGTTACTTGGCTCAAGCCAATTGAACCGATGCTATATAATGATGACACTTTTGTACTATCTGTACCTAATGAAATTTCTCTTGATTTTGTAGTTCAATATAAAGAAATGGTAAAAACAGCTTTAAAGCTGTCTACGCAAAAAGATTTTAACGTTATGGTTGAAGTCAATGCTCAAGAAAAATTACAATCTCTTAAACAAAATATTTTAAATAAAGAGGAAGAAGAAGCTTCTTATATTAATAACGATGTTCTTAATCCTGCCTACACTTTTGATACATTTGTCGTTGGATCAGGTAACCGTTTTGCCCATGCTGCATGTGTTGCGGTAGCCTCTATGCAAAATAGTAAAAACTATAATCCTTTATTCCTGTATGGGGGATCCGGATTGGGAAAAACACATCTGATGCATGCGATCGGTAATTATGTTCAAAAGGAATATCCGGCTAAGAATGTAATTTATGTTAATTCTGAAAATTTCATTAATGAATTCATTGAAGCAATCAGACTCAAAGAATTTGAGCCGTTCAGAAATAAATATCGCATGACGGATCTTTTACTAATTGATGATATTCAATTTTTGGAACATAAAGAAAGAATGCAAGAAGAGTTCTTCCATACTTTTAATGCTTTGTATGAAGCTGGAAAAAATATAGTAATGACTTGCGATAAACCTCCTCAATCTTTAGTTACGCTGGAAGAACGATTAAAAACCAGATTCTCAAGTGGTATTACAATTGATATTAATCCCCCGGATTATGAAACGAGAAAAGCTATTCTTTTTCAGTTGGCCCAAAATCATCGTGTTGAATGGCCGGATGAGGTTTTTGATTACATTGCAACTCATATTTCATCAAATATTCGTGAATTAGAAGGTGCTTTTAAAACGATTTATGCTTATTCAATGCTAGGTGGAGGCATTAATCTTGAAACAACCAGAGATGCGCTTAAAGACCAAATTGATCCACATTCAGTGAAAAGTTTAAGTTGCGAACTGATCATGAATGTTACAGCTAATTATTATAATGTTACAGTTGATGATTTAAAATCCAGAAAACGAAGTCAAGACATAGTACAACCACGTCAAGTTTCAATGTATCTTTGTCGTAATTTACTCAACATGACATATAAAGATATAGGTATGGATTTTGGTAAAAAGAATCATGCAACAGTAATGCATGCCTGTGACAGAATCAAAGAAGAATTAGATTCCAATATTGAATTAGAGAATTCAATTAAAGAAATAAACTTACGTTTATCTCCTATTTAGGAAAATATTTATTCACAAAATTGTTATCATTTGTGAATAAGCTAATGTGTATAGCATATTGAAAATTGTTAATAAAAAATCAAATGTTGATTGTGTTGAAAACAAAAATGTTATCATCAGATAGTTAACAACGATTTCCACATCAATTTCACTGATTAGATCAGTGCTTAGGCCAACTTGTTAACAGAGTTAACAGTATATAATAAGAGAGATGAATACTATTTAAGTTGATAGTATAATAATATTGTTAAGCAAAACGAAAATAGTTAATTTTCAAAGTAAATAATTTAATGATTGTTTATTGGAAAGGAAAAGTATATGAAACTTATCTGCTCAAAAAATTTATTGAATGAAGCAATTTCTATGGCACAGAAAGCCATAGCTACACGCTCTACCCTCCCAATTCTTGATGGTTTATTATTCGAAGCAGAAAGTGATACTTTAACTATTACAGGTTATGATCTTGAAACAGGAATCGAATGTAAAGTTGATACAGATGTTATCATTCCGGGAAAAGTTGTTCTTAATGCAAGAATGATCGGAGATATTGTTAGGAAGTTACCTGAAGATCTAGTAAATATTGAAGTTGAATCGAATTTTCTAATTAAGATAACCAGTGGAAAAGCTCAATTTAAAATAAAAGGTATAGAAGCAGAAGATTACCCTAAAATTCCAATTGTTGAAGAGGCTGAACAATTACAAATATCACAACGCATTTTAAAAGAAATGATAGGTCAAACTATTTTTGCAGCAAGTTCAGATGAAAATCGCCCGATTCTCAATGGGATAAAAGTTCTAGCTGACGATAACAATTTAGAGTTAATAGCAATTGACGGTTTCAGATTGGCAATCAGACGAGAAGTTTTTGCTGAAGAACTTCCTTCGATGTCGTTTATTGTACCTGCTAAAGCAATGCAGGAAGTCGCTGGAATATTAACTCCTACAGATAACCCGGTTAAGATCTACCCTTCACATAATCATATTTTATTTGATACAGGTTCGGTGAAATTAGTTTCCCGCTTATTGCAAGGTGAATATATGGATTACCATAAAGTTGTTCCAAGTGAAGTAATGAGCCAGATTAGATTAAACACCAGAGATATGTTGGATGCAATTGATCGTGCTTCTTTAGTGATCAATGTTGAACAAAGAAGATTCCCGGTAACTTTAGAAAATCCTGATAAAAATACTTTAATGATATCTTCTCAGACTGATTTAGGCGAAGTTCATGAAGAAATTCAAATTAATCTTGAAGGTGAAAATATAGATGCCGATTATAATCCAAAATATTTCATGGATGCTTTACGTAATATACCTATAGATGAAATTTATTTGGAATTTTCCGGAACGTTTGGGCCGTGTTTGATTAAGCCAATAGAGGGAGATCAGTTTTTATATCTAGTACTTCCCTTGCGTCGCTAGATCATTATTATTAATGAAAGTAAAAAAGTTAAAATTAAAAAACTTCCGCAATTATGAGGAAGAAACAATTGAAATTGCTTCAGGGACAAATGTTTTTGTAGGTAAGAATGCCCAAGGAAAAACAAATATCCTAGAAGCAATTTATTTGTGTACTTGTGCCCGATCACACCGTACTGGACGTGACAGTGATTTAATACGAGATGGTTCAGATAATTATCAAGTCGAAATTAATTTTGAATCAGATAAAGACTTGTCTGAAACTATAAAAATAGAGTATAAAACTAAACCCCAAGTTGAAAGAAACATATATTATTGTGGTTTTAAACAAGATAGGATTAGTGACTTAATAGGCTTATTCCATGCAGTAATCTTCGCTCCGGAAGATGTAATGTTAATAAAAGAAGGTCCTGCAGGAAGAAGAAGATTTATTGATCTCTTAATTTCTCAAATAAAACCTGTTTACTTTAAGAGTTTACAATTGTATCAACAGTATCTTAAGCAAAGAAATAATCTACTTAAGACCTTAAGAGATATGCATTTTGAGAAAAAAACAAATAGTGTTTTATTTGATCCTGATATTTATGAGTTTAATCTATTACAATTAACAATTTGGACTGAACAGCTTGCAGAAATGGCTGCTTATATCATCAGTACCAGAAATCAATATGTTTTAAAAATTGGTCAAATAGCCTCTGAAGCATTGGCCAAAATTTCTGAGGGCAAAGAAAAACTAATAATTAATTATAAAACTGTTCCGGGAATAAATCCTAATCATGATAACAAGCAAATATTTCAGAATTTAATCAAAAGATATGAGCGTCAACAAGAAGATGATATCCAACGCGGTAATACTGAAAGCGGATCACATAGAGATGATTTAGAGCTGATAGTAGATGGTAATTTGTTAAAAGACCGTGGATCACAAGGACAGCAGAGATCAGCTGTCTTAGCTTTAAAATTAGCAGAACTGGAAATTATTGAAGAAGAAACAAATGAAAAACCTGTATTATTATTAGATGATGTAATGTCAGAATTAGATGAAAATCGCAGAAAACATTTGCTTTCCGCTTTTGAAGAAAATCAGGTTTTTATTACCTGTACTGATTTGGCACAAATATATCCTGAATATAAAGGTCAGCTTTCAGATCAAGAAATAAAAGATAAAATAAAGACTGATAAAAATGAGCTAAACCGCTCATATATCAACTTCTTCAGAGTTGAACAGGGTTCCGTAAAACAGCAATTTTTGCTATAATAGATACAGAAATAATTTATTTAATATTTAAATAATAAGTCATCTATGGAGGTCCGGTTGTATATTCATATAGGTGGTGAGTACACGCTGTCTGATAAATGGATTATAGGAATTTTTGATATAGATCAAACTACAACCTATGGATCAGATACAATGGAGTTCTTAAGTATACACGAAAAGTTGGGCAAGCTGGATATTGTTTCCCCTGAACTTCCAAGATCTATTGTTGTGGCACTGGATAGAGTTTATCTCTCCCCAATTAATGTAAAAACATTAATTTCAAGATATAACAAACATATGTTCTTGATGGACAATGTTAATGACAGCCAATAATTGTAATAGATGATAAGAAAGGTTTTGTAAATAAATGATAAATCGGAAAATATATTTTTCTACAGATGAATCCGATGGCAAAATTAAGCCTGATCGTGCTCTTTCTGAAATGCTTGATCGAGCTGCTTCAGATGCAGAAGATTCTGAAGAGTTATTGAATCTAGCAGATAATCCGAAAGCTCTTTTAGAAGATTATCAAGAAGATGAAGTAAAATCGGATAAACTAAATAGTTTTAATACTGAAAATGATTCTGCATATGGTGATGATGATATCCAAGTACTAGAGGGATTAATAGCTGTACGTAAACGTCCCAGCATGTATATCGGAGATACAACTCCTCGTGGCTTACACCATCTGATTTATGAGATTGTTGCCAACTCTGTTGATGAGGCTCTGGCCGGTCGTTGTGATCAGATTGATATTACGGTTTACCCTGATGAATCAGTCAAAATTGAAGATAATGGAATAGGTATTCCGGTAGGAATACAACCACAAACAGGCATACCCACAGTTGAAGTTGTTCATACGATACTTCATGCAGGTGGTAAGTTCGGTGGTGGAGCTTATAATGTATCAGGCGGCTTACATGGTGTTGGTGCAGCAGTTGTTAATGCACTTTCTTCCTGGATGGAAGTAGCTGTACATCGTGATGGTAAGATTCACGAAATACGTTTTGAAAAAGGTGAAACTGTCTCTGAATTATCGATTACAGGTGATACAGACAAACATGGTACAATAACTCATTTTAAGCCGGATCCTGAAATTTTTGCCGAGGATAAAATTGACTTTAATTTGATGGTTAACCGTTATAGAGAAATGGCATTTCTGAATGATAAGGTTAAATTTGTTCTTCGAGACGAGCGTGAAACTCCGGCGCGAGAATTTGTTTTTCATTATGAGGGTGGAATTATTTCTTTTGTTGATTATTTGAATCAGCATAAAACGACCTTGATTGATGAACCAGTTTATTTTTCAGCTGAAAGCGACAATACTTTTGTTGAAGTTGTTATTCAATATAATGATACATACGTTGAGAATGTCTACTCTTATTGTAATAATATTGCCACTATTGAAGGTGGTACTCACCTTACCGGTTTTCGTTCTGCATTAACAAAAACAATTAATGATTACGCACGTAAATACAATTATCTCAAGGAAACTGATGATAATCTAACCGGAGATGATACCCGTGAAGGAATCAGTGCTATTATCTCAATAAAAATGCCTGAACCCCAATTTGAAGGACAAACTAAAACGAAATTAGGTAATGCAGAGATTAGAACAATTGTTGAAAGTACCGTTAATGAACAACTTTCAATATTTTTGGAAGAGAATCCTGCTGTTGCAAAAATTATTATTGATAAATGCCTTGCTGCTTCAAGAGCCAGAGAAGCTGCTCGTAGAGCAAGAGATTTGACGAGAAGAAAAACTGTATTAGAATCTAACGCCTTGCCTGGAAAGCTTGCTGATTGTCAGGAAAAAGATCCAACTTTCTGTGAATTGTTCATAGTTGAAGGAGATTCAGCGGGAGGTTCAGCAAAGCAAGGTCGTGAAAGAAAATATCAAGCAATCTTAGCTCTTTGGGGTAAAATGCTTAATGTAGAGAAAGCGACTGTAGATCGTGTATATGATAATGAAAAGCTTTTGCCTGTTGTTTTAGCTATTGGTGCAGGGATTGGTGCAGATTTCGATGTTGAAAAAATAAGATATAATAAAATTATTATTATGGCTGATGCTGATGTCGACGGATCTCATATCAGAACCTTGCTACTTACCTTTTTCTATCGTTTCATGAAACCTTTGGTCGAGGGAGGACATGTCTATTTAGCAAGTGCTCCACTATATCGAGTCTTTCATGGTCAAGAAGAAGAATATGCATATGATGAAGAGTCAGTTGATATAATCAAAGAAGAGCGCGGTTGGGATAATCCTAGAATTCAAAGATTTAAAGGGTTAGGAGAGATGCAACCGGAACAACTCTGGGAAACTACAATGAATCCCGAAAAGCGTCATTTGATACAAGTGACCGTTGGTGAAGCAAAAGAAGCTGATAAGACATTTTCTTTATTAATGGGAGATCAGGTAGAACCACGTAGAGAATTTATCCAAGAAAATGCTAAATATGCGAATTTAGATCAATAATTGTCTAATATTCCACTTATTTAGTCTTAATTATCTCAAAAAGGTTGCCTCAATTAAGAGGCAACCTTTTTGTTTCACGTGAAACATCTTAATAATTCTGATTTTTATTATTTTTTATTAATAATAACAAGATAATAGATAATATTTCTGATAGAATTAGAATTGTTGAAAAAATTTTAATGAATAATAGGGGTTTCTTTTATGATCATTTCAATCGTTAACCAAAAAGGCGGTGTCGGTAAAACTACTACTGCAGTGAATTTAGCTGATCAACTAGCAAGAAGAAAGCAAAAAACCTTGTTAATTGACTTAGATCCACAAGGCAATACAACATCGAGTTTTGGAATTGATAAAAATGAGCCAGAACATACAATTTACGATACTTTAATTAATAATTTACCGGTTGAAGATATCATTATTGAAGAGGCAAGAAAGAATTTAGACTTAATACCGTCGAATATTGACTTGGCAGGTTCTGAAGTTGAATTAGTGTCAATTGTTTCACGTGAAACAATCTTAAAAAATGTTTTAGAATCAATAAAAGATAACTATCAAATTATATTGATTGATTGCCCTCCTTCTCTCGGTTTATTAACCATTAATGCTTTAACATCGTCAAATTCTATTATTATTCCAATACAAGCAGAGTACTATGCTTTGGAAGGTCTTAGCCAATTACTTGGGACTGTTGGAATGATCAATGAAGAATTGAATCCGGACTTATATATTATGGGCGTTTTAGTTACAATGTTCGACACAAGAACTCAATTAGCACATCAAGTATCGGATGAAATACAAAATTTCTTTGGAGATCTTGTCTTTGATACGATTATTCCGCGAAATGTAAGATTAAGCGAAGCGCCAAGTTTTGGAATACCAATTCAGGAACATGATAAATGGTCTAAAGGAGCTAGAAGTTATAAAGCTTTAGCTAGAGAAGTGATTAAAAGGTTAGACTGGGAACCTAAAAAACTCTTTGAATAATTGGTTCACAAGGTTTAAATAA
>JAAYKK010000025.1 GCA_012522435.1 Clostridiaceae bacterium
AGCACACTTTTTCTTTTTTTGTTATTCTTGATCTGATTCTAAAAGCTTGAGGTAAGATTTTCTTGTTAATCTTTCGCCAGTTTGCTTTTCAGATCTCTTTTTCTTCATCTTTACTTAACAGAGCCTTTTAACTTGTTTTATAGTTAATATGAATAACTAAACTTCATTATAGCATTAAATCTACAACATTTTGTCATGTCATTTATTTACTATTTCTTTCAAGCGCTTTTATGTACTCCACGTAAGATCATTAGATAGTCTCTTAAATCGGCAGCTTCTTCAAAAGCAAGATTGGCAGCAGCTTCGCGCATTTTAGTTTCATTATAAGCAATCATATTTTGTAATTCTGAAGCACTTAGTTCTTTGAGAGCTGATTCTTCCAAATAATCCTTTTCTACTTCAGCCACTTTTAGTTCCTCTTCTTCGTCTAATTCATATGCGGTATCAACTATTGCTCTAACTTCTTTTTGAATAGTTTGGGGAATAATATTATTTTTTTGATTGAATGCACTTTGGATTTCACGTCTTCTATTAGTTTCGGTAATCGCTTGGTACATTGATTCAGTAACCTGATCAGCATACAAAATCACACGCCCTCTCACATTTCTTGCTGCTCGACCGATGATTTGAACTAAAGAAGTTGTTGAACGTAGGAAACCTTCTTTATCGGCATCCAATATAGCAATTAAAGATACTTCCGGTAAATCTAAACCTTCTCTCAACAAGTTTATTCCGACCAAAACATCAAATTTGCCTTCTCGAAGTTGTTTAAGTATTTGCAAACGTTCTACAGTCTTGATATCCGAGTGTAAGTATTTCACTTTTAAACCTTCACCGGATAAATATTCAGTTAGTTCTTCTGACATTCTTTTGGTTAAAGTTAAAACTAAAGTCCGCTCATTCTTCTTAATATTTTCTTCAATTTCATAGATTAAGTCAGCAATTTGATCTTCAACCGGCCTTATATCTATTTCCGGATCGAGTAAACCGGTAGGACGATTGATTTGCTCAACAAATTGTGTTGAATGTTCATCTTCATAACGTGAAGGTGTCGCACTGACAAATAATGTTTGTCCCATTCTTTGTTCAAATTCTGTAAATTCAAGTGGTCTATTGTCCAGTGCCGATGGCAAACGAAAGCCGTAATCGACCAGAGACTGTTTGCGTGAGCGATCTCCATTATACATTGCTCCAATTTGAGGAACCGTTACATGAGATTCATCTATCATCAATAGATAATCATCCGGGAAAAAATCGATCAAAGTAAAGGGCGGAACACCCTCACTCCTACCATCGAAGTGGCGTGAATAATTTTCAATACCTTTGCATACTCCGGTCTCAAGCAATAATTCGAGATCATAACGTGTACGCTGCTCCAAACGATAGGCCTCAACTATTTTCCCCTGACTGTTCAGCACCTCCAGCCTCTGTTCAAGTTCAGTCAAAATATCAGCAACAGCTCGTTTGGTATTTTCTCTGGTTGTAGTATAGTGACTTGCAGGATAAATCTGTTGATAATTTCTCCCTTGAATACTGCGCGCAGTAATAGAATCAATTTCTGTAATCCGTTCAATTTCATCACCGAAAAATTCAAGTCTGGTAATCACATTCTCTGAAGCTGCTGGGAAAATATCGATAATATCTCCTCTTACTCTGAAAGTTCCACGCCTTAATTCAAAGTCATTTCTTACATACTGAATGTTAACCAATTCTTCAATTACATCTTCTACCGATTTTTGCTGACCGGGACGCAGATGGACCATCATTTTTTTGTATGATTCAGGAGAACCTAAACCATAAATACAAGATACCGATGCAACAACAATCACATCTCTACGTTCAAATAATGATGCAGTAGCTGAATGCCGCAAACGATCTATTTCATCATTAATCGAAGAATCTTTTTCAATGTATGTATCGCTGGAAGGTAAATAAGCTTCAGGCTGATAATAATCATAATATGAAACAAAATATTCAACCGCATTATCTGGAAAAAAAGATGCAAATTCAGCAGCCAGTTGACCTGCCAAAGTTTTATTATGAGCGATAACCAAGGTCGGCCTTTGAGTTCTTTCAATAATATTAGCCATCGTATAGGTTTTACCGGAACCGGTTACACCCATTAAAGTTTGAGCTGCATCTCCTCTCTCAATTCCTTGTACAATCTTGTCTATAGCCTTAGGTTGATCACCTTTTGGCTGATATTCCGAAACTATTTTAAAGGGTTTTCCTGTCATTAAATAAAATTAAACTCCTTAGCAAAATCAACGAAGTTTTACCAAATTTCAAACTCAAAAGGTTTAAGCATAGGACGAATTAAATTCAGCTCCTCAAGTTTTTTTCTAACTTCCTTAAAATCTTCCCACATTTCAATTCTTTTACTTTGATTTCGCAATAAATAGGCAGGATGAAAAGTAGGCATTATATAATATCCGCTTTTTTCAATCCATTGTCCCCTAACTTTTGAAATTGGATTATTAAGATTTGTAAAATACTTGTAGGCTGTAGCGCCTACTAACACAATTACTTTAGGTTTGACCAAGGCAAACTGCGCACTGAGCAATCTCTTACAAGCTTGAGCTTCAATCTCGGTTGGCACTCTATTTTCAGGCGGTCTGCATTTCACTATATTGCAGATATGAAAATCCTCAGCCGTAAATTCTTGTGCTTGGAGTAAGCTGTCTAATAATCTACCGGATCTACCTACAAAAGGTCTGCCTTGGCGATCCTCTTCAGCTCCCGGACCTTCACCGATTAACATCAATGGTGCATTTAAGCTACCCCGATAAACTACAACATTATCTCTGGTTTTATAAAGATCACAATTTTTACAGGATTGGCAGGCTTGTAAAAAACCTTGCCATTCTTGAGGTAAATCATGAAATTCTATCATATTTTCTGTCATTTTTTTCCTTTAATAATATCTTTTCGAATTGCTTCTACTGCTACACTGATAGCAAGTTCAGTATCATGCTGATGAGGGTCTTCCAGACCGCGTTTTGCTCTTTCCTGATTCCAAATAACATTCAAAACACAAGCTGCTCTGGCACCTAAAACTTGACTAACGATGAATAAAGTTGAACTCTCCATTTCCGAGGCCAGACAATTTGCTTTGTACCAAGCTTCCCATTTATTTGTTAATTCATAGCCGATGGGCATCCTACTCGGATTATGCTGACCATAAAAGGAATCTTTACAATGTACAATCCCTGTATGATATGTAGCTTTTAATTGTTGAGCTGATTCTACCAAACTGGCAGTGAAGTCAAAATCAGCAACTGCCGGAAATTCTTTTGGCACATATTCATCAGGTGTGCCATCCATCCGGATTGCTCCAGTTGCTATTACAACATCCCCGCCTTTTACTTCCAACTTAATTCCACCACAGGTTCCAATTCTGAGAAAATTAGTAACTCCGGTTTGAAATAATTCCTCCACACCGATTGCAGTTGAAGGTCCTCCCATTCCGGTGGACATTACGAGAACATTTTCACCTTCTATTTGTCCTAGCCAAGTAATATATTCTCTGTTTTGTCCTAAATATTTAGGATCATCCAGAAAAGAGGCAATTTTTTCTACTCGCTCAGGAGCTCCGGGAAGCAATGCATATCTGGCATTGTGTGAATCGTCCAATTGTATATGGTAAAGCTTTTCCATTTATAATTCCCTCCAGACTATAATTTATTATTCAGGTTAGCAGGACCAAAACCATCAGGCAATAATTCACCCAAGCTACGTTCAAGGTAGTCATTTTCTGTGCTGACTAGCAAGACTAGTAAGGTTGGATCGCAAAACTCATTCAAGACTTGACGACAGATTCCGCAGGGGAACGCGTATTCTGATTCAGAAGAACTATTTAGCTCGGAGTAACCGTGGATAGCAATAGCTATAAACTTTGTTTCACCTTCAGAAACAGCCTTTACTGCAGCGGTACGTTCAGCACAAATTGTCGCACCATAAGAAGCATTTTCAACATTACATCCGCTGTAAATTTTCCCACTTTCACCCAAAATAGCTGCCCCTACCCTATATTTAGAATAAGGTGCATAGCTCTCTCTGCTCGCATTTATAGCTTGTTTTATTAATTTATTTTTTATTTTTCCCACAGAATAATTTTTCTACTTCAATTATAAATTATTGAAAATAACTCTTTGCTTACTCAATTATTTTAACATATAAAAAGCATTTCGTTTGTTGTTTGAGTTATTTCTCGGTAAGAATTAACAACAAAACGAAATGCTTAACAAATAAGATCTAAGAATCAGGATTAAACTTCTACACTCCAACCTGCGGGACCTTGTTTCCTGCCCCATTGAATATCCGTTAAATCATCATAAAGCTTTTGTGAGACCGGACCAATTTGATTGTCGTTGATAATCATCTTCTGATCACGATAGAGTAATTCTCCGACCGGAGAAATAACTGCTGCAGTTCCAGTACCAAAAACTTCTTGTAGTTTGCCGTTTTGATAAGCTGTGACCACTTCATCAATAGAAATACGTCTTTCTTCTACGTTTGCACCTTGATTACGTAATAGTTCTAACACAGATTTTCTCGTAATCCCGGCTAAAATAGAACCATTGAGTTCAGGTGTAATTATTTTGTCTTCGATTACAAAGAATATATTCATGGCACCTACTTCTTCGATATATTTTCTTTCAATACCGTCAAGCCACAATACCTGTGAATAACCTTTTGCTTCAGCTTCAACCTGACCAATTAGGCTGACAGCATAATTGCCCCCGGTCTTCGCTTCACCCATTCCTCCCGGAACAGCTCTCACAAATTTTTCTTCAACATATATTTTTACCGGATCTAAACCTGATGAATAATAAGGTCCACTCGGACTCAATATAATAATAAACTGATATGAATTGCTGGCATGTACACCAAGAAAAAACTCATCCGCAAAAACAAATGGTCTAATATATAAACTGGAATCTGATTGATGGGGTACCCAATCACGTTCAATATCAATCAGCTTCTTCAAACCTCTCAAAACCAATTCTTCGTCAAACCTGGGAATACATAAACGATCACTAGATAAATTCATCCTCTTGAAATTTTCATCAGGTCTGAATAAAAGTATTTGATCTTGGTTACGATAAGCTTTCAAGCCTTCAAATACAGTTTGACCATAATGAAAAGTTAAACATGAAGGATCCAGGTTGATATTTTGATACGGAATGATGCGTGGATCATGCCAACCTTTTCCCGTTTGATAGTTCATGATGAACATATGATCGGTAAAATATTGCCCAAAACCCAATTGACTTTCATCTTGGATTTTTTCTTTCAAGTTTTTACTCGGTATAAATTTAATTTCCATACCTGCTCCTTTTACTCATTATTAAAATCAGTTATCGGTAAAACAACCTTTGGCTTCATCCTTTGATATTAAGTTAAATCCTTTTTGCGTCAAACCTGATTTGATCTGAAGTATATGTTCCATATTCTTTGTTTCCAGTTTCAGATTGATCACACAGCTATCAATCGCTGTATTCTCACCACCCGGATTATAATTGACTTCGGTTACATTGGCTCCGTACTCCGCTATTGCAGTCGCAACCGCCTGTAATTGTCCCGGCTTGTCTGTCAAACTGATACTTAATTCCGTATTGCGCCCGCTAACTAATAAACCACGTTGAATAACTCTAGAAAGAATATTAACGTCTATATTTCCTCCACTTAACAGAACACAGATCTTTTTGTCTTTTATCTCTATTTTATTAAAAACCACAGCAGCAAAAGCAACTGATCCGGCACCTTCACAGACTAGCTTCTGTTTTTCCATCAAGGATAATAAAGCATAAGCAATCTCATCTTCACTAACCGTGATAATCTGATCTGCATATTTTTTTGCTAATTCAAATGTAAGATTACCCGGTTGTTTTACTGCAATTCCATCAGCAAAAGTGTCTTGACTGGAAATTTTGATGATCTTACCTTCGGTCAGTGAAACTGACATTGAAGAAGCTTTTGCCGCTTCAACACCAATGACTTGACATTCGGGTTTAAGACTTTTGATAACATAAGCTATCCCGGCTAACAAACCACCACCACCGACAGGAACTAAAATAACATCTACATCGGGCATTTGATCAAGAATCTCTAAACCAATCGTCCCCTGTCCGACAATAACTTCCTCATCATTAAAAGGATGAATGAACACTTTTTCGTGTTTATCCATATAGTCAAGTGCTGCGTCATACGAATCATCATAGGTATCGCCGGCTAAGATTATTTTCGAACCGTAAGAACGGGTAGCTTCTATTTTTGAAATAGGGGCAGATTCCGGCATGAAAATTGTCGAATCAATCCCTAATTGATTACAGGCCAAAGCTACACCCTGTGCATGGTTACCTGCGGAGCATGCCACCACTCCTCTTGCTTTTTCAGACTCACTCAATTGAGATATTTTATAATAAGCACCTCTAATTTTGAATGAACCGGTAGTTTGCAAATTCTCTGTTTTTAAATATACAGAGTCTACAGGAAAAACTGCTTCTGCTTTAATTAGATCGGTTTTTCTGACAACTTCCTTTACTTTATGGGCTGCACGATAGACATTGTCTAATGAAAGGTTGTTTTTTCTCATTCCAGAACAGCTCCTTTATCTGAACTTGTGACTAATCTGCGGTAGCGATTAAGCCAACCACCTACTATGTTGGTTTCAGCAGGTACAAAATCAGCCATTCTGGCAGCAAGTTCTTCGTCTGAAATTTTTAGGTTCAAAGAATAATTTGGAATATCAATTGAAATGATATCACCCTCTTTAATTATTCCTATTGCTCCTCCTAAAGCAGCTTCGGGAGAAACATGACCTATAGCGGCACCGCGTGATGCTCCGGAGAATCTACCATCTGTAATCAATGCTACGCTCTTATCCAATTTCATCCCGGCTAAAGCCGAGGTTGGATTGAGCATTTCACGCATTCCGGGACCACCCTTAGGACCTTCATAACGAATGACTATCACATCACCCGGATTAATCTGACCCGCGTATATGGTTTTAATAGCATCATCTTCACTTTCAAAAACTCTTGCCGGACCTTCATGTTTCAACATTTTCTCATCAACTGCGGAACGTTTAACAACTGCTCCTTTTTGCGCAATATTACCATAGAGTATTGCAAGACCACCCACATCACTATATGGATCAGCAATTGATCTAATCGCACCGTTATCACGAACTCTAATTTGAGCTATATTCTCGCCAACAGTTTTTGTAGAAACAGTAGGTAAGTCCAAATTGAGCAAATCTTTTTTAGCCAACTCTTTCAGAACAGCACCCACTCCTCCCGCAAAATACAGATCCTCCATTCTAGTCGGACCGGCGGGAGCCAAATGACATAAATTGGGAACTTTCTCACTTAACTGGTTAAAGATGTTCAGGTCAACTTCAATTCCTGCTTCGGTTGCAATAGCCAAGAGATGCAAAACTGTATTTGTTGAACACCCTAATGCCATGTCTGAAGCAATTGCATTGCATATTGAATCCTCAGTTATGATATCCTTTATTCTGATATCTTTTCTAAGCAATTCCATGATCATCATGCCGGTTTCTTTAGCAAGTCTTTGTCTCGCTGAATAGGGTTCCGGAGTTGTACCGTTTCCCGGCAAGGCTATACCAATAGCCTCCGTCAAACAGTGCATCGAGTTAGCTGTATACATTCCGGCACAACTTCCACAACTAGGACATGCTGCTTGTTCACATTCCAAAAGCTCATCTGCAGTAATCAAATTAGCTTTGTAACTGCCGACAGCTTCAAATAATGAGGAAAGACTTAATGAGCCTTGCTCACTTTGACCTGCCAACATCGGACCTCCACTAACCAAAATAGTCGGAAGATTCAATCTCAAAGCACCCATGATCATACCGGGAACTATTTTGTCACAATTGGGAATCAAAACTAAAGCATCTATCCCATGGGCAATTGCCATGGACTCAACACTATCGGCAATCAATTCTCTACTGGGCAAAGAATATTTCATTCCCTGATGCCCCATGGCTATTCCGTCACAAACACCAATCGAAGGAATCATGATCGGAGTACCGCCATTCATCAATACTCCCGTTTTAACGCTTTGAGTCAACTTGTCCAAGTTCATATGTCCGGGAACAATTTCACTATAGGCGCTGACTACACCGATTAATGGCCGTTGCAATTGTTCTTCTGTATAACCCAATGCATAAAAAAGACTGCGATTAGGCGCTCTTTCAGCACCTCTGATGACTTTATCACTTGCTAATTTCATGCTTCCTCCTCCAAAGTATCTTTACTTATTGTCTAACCCCTGCATCATGCTGCGCAATTCAGAACCAACTTCTTCCAATTGATGATCTGCTTCTCTTTCTCTGGTTGTTAAGAAACGGATCTTTCTACCGGAAGACATTTCCTGTACGAATTGGGAAGCAAATTTTCCGGTTTGAATATCTTCCAAAACCTCGCGCATATTGTCTTTAACATATTGGTCAATCACTCTGGGTCCTGAAACATAGTCTCCGTATTCAGCCGTATTAGAGATTGAGTTTCTCATATTAGCAAAACCGCCTTCGACCACCATATCAATGATCAGTTTCATCTCATGGATACACTCAAAATAAGCCATTTCAGGCTCATAACCAGCTTCAACCAAAACTTCAAAACCTGCTTTCATCAAAGAGGTTACGCCTCCACAAAGAACTGCTTGTTCACCGAAAAGGTCAGTTTCTGTCTCTTCTTTAAATGTAGTTTCTATGATACCGGCTCGACCTGCACCGATTGCTGAAGCATAGGCAAGTGCCGTTTCTTTTGCTTTGCCTGATGCATCTTGATAAATTGCAATCAAGGATGGCACGCCGAATCCTCTTTCGTACTCACTACGCACTGTATGGCCGGGACCTTTTGGTGCGACCATAATTACATCAATATCTGTAGCCGGTATGACTAAATTATAATGGATATTAAAACCGTGAGCATACATTAAAGTATCGCCTGAAACTAAGTTAGGGGCTACTGAATTATTGTAAATATCTGCCGAAAGTTCATCCGGAACCAACATCATTACAATATCCGCTTTTCTAGCAGCTTCTTCCACAGTTGAGACTTCAATGCCGAATTCTTCGACAGTTTCTCTAGTTTTGGAATTCTCCGCTAAGCCAACCACAACATTAATGCCACTCTCTTTTAAGTTGAGAGCATGTGCATGCCCTTGTGAACCAAAACCGATTATTGCTACGGTTTTTCCCGTTAAAACATCCAAGTTACAATCTTTGTCATAATATTTTTCAACCATTTTCAATCTCCTTTTCCTCTTTGAAGAGCTGTTACACCAGTTCTACAGATATTTACTATATTATAATTATCGATAACTCTAATAAATGCATCAATCTTTTGTGGTTTACCTGTTAGTTCAATGATCATGCTGTCAGGTGAAAGGTCCACCACAACTCCTTTGTATACATCGGTAATTTCAATTAATTTGCTGCGACAATCGTCCGAGACCGAGACTTTGACTAAAAGAATCTCTCTCATTACCGAATTTGTTTCAAACAGTTCTTCAATTGAGATAACTTCTTCCAGTTTTGCTGTTTGACTTACCAATTGATTTAATTCGAGATCATTCAGGCTTGCAGTCAAAGTGATTCTTGAAAAACTGGGGTCTTTTGTTTCCGATACGGTCAGGGTGTCGATATTGTAGCCCCTTCTGGCAAATAAACCGGCTACTCTGGTCAAAGTTCCTGCATTATTTTCAACTAGAATGCTCAATACTCTCATTTGTTTCATAAACTTACTCCATAATAATATCTTCTACTGTACCGCCGGCGGGAATCATCGGCAATACCAATTCGTCTTTATCAATGATTGCTTCAATAATTATCGGTTTATTCTGAGTTGTAGCATCAGCAAAAGCAGCTTTGAATTCTGTAATAGTTGCACAACTGTAGCCCTTTGCACCAAAAGCCTCTGCTAGTTTTACATAATCAAAAGAATGATCAATATCCGTTTCACTATAGCGTTGGTCATAAAGTAAGTTTTGCCATTGTCTAACCATGCCCAGAGCATGATTGTTTAAGATAATCGTAATCGTATTAATTTGATGATCAACTGCAGTCTTTAATTCATTCATATTCATAGTGAAAGATCCATCACCTGAAATTAAAACCACCGGTTTATCAGGATTACCTGCTTTAGCGCCAATTGATGCTCCAAAACCGAAACCCATCGTTCCCAGACCTCCACTGGTCAAAAAAGTCCTGGGCTTTGTTCGAGCACAATATTGAGCAGTCCACATTTGATGCTGACCGACATCAGTAACAAAAATCAGGTCTTCGCCAAAATATTCCGCAACATGTCTAATAATTTTATAAGGTTCAATCGAATCAGAACCATTTGGAGGTTGGTAATCTTCTTTTCTAAACTCTTCAATTTGAGCGAGCCAGTCTTTGCGATCTTTTTCTTCAATCAGAGATAATATTTCCGCGAGAATCTCTTTCAGATCACCGACAATTTCAAAATCGACAACTACATTTTTATCAATTTCGCTTTGATCAATATCAACTTGAATGATCTTAGCATCAGGTGCGAAGTGTTTCGTATTCAAGGCAACCCGATCAGAAAATCTGGTACCGAGAGCTATTACAAGATCCGAATGTTCAATTGAATAATTTGAGCTGTTTTTACCATGCATGCCGACCATGCCCAGATTTAATTGGTCTAGTGGACCTAAGACACCAATTGCCATGATCGTGTTGACTGCAGGAATCATTGCTTTATCCATTAAGGCTCTCAATTCCTGACTGCTATCTGAGGAGTTTATTCCACCTCCGGCATAGATGATCGGTCTTTCTGCTTGATTAATTATCTCGGCAAATTTTTCCAAATCACTTTGAACAATTTTGTGTTTGCCGTCTATTGGTAAACTCTCTTTTTTCTCATAGGGATATTTTAACTGAGTGAAATCTTTCGGCACATCAATCAAGACCGGACCTTTTCGTCCTGAATTGGCAATTTTGAACGCTCGCCGAATTGTATCTTGCAAATCGGCAATATCAGTAATCATAAAATTATGTTTAGTGACGGACATTGTGGCACCAAAAATATCAATCTCCTGAAAAGCATCTTTACCGATTAAATGACTGGCGGCATTTCCCGTGATACAAACCATCGGTATGCTATCCATGTAAGCAGTAGCAATCCCCGTCACCAGATTTGTAGCACCGGGTCCGCTTGTAGCAAGAACTACACCGGTCTTACCTGTACTTCTGGAATAACCATCAGCGGCATGAGCACCGCCTTGTTCATGACTCGGCCTGATATGTCTGATTTGATCACGATAATTATAGAGTGCATTGTAGATGTCGATCACTGCACCTCCCGGATAACCAAAAAGTGTGTCTACACCTTCATCAATCAGTGTTTTTATAATTATTTCCGCTCCTGTATATTCCATAAATACCTCCTTTTGTAACCTAATTATTGATTTTAATCATAGGTCTATCTGCTAAATCTAATAATTCTATATTTAGACCATATAATTGCCTTAAATTCTCTTCAGTTAAAATGTTTTGTTTCTTGCCTTGAGCCAATATTTTTCCATCTTTTAACAACATCAGATGGCTGAATTCCGGCAATATTTCCATGATATCGTGTGTAATATAAATTAAGTTCGTTTTCTCAATCCGAGTTAATGTATCAAGAATCTGTTCTCTTTGAAATAAGTCCAAGGATGCACAAGGTTCATCTAATATTAATAAATCGGGTTCAGTTATCAAACTGCGTAAAATCATGGTTTTCTTTTTTTCTCCTGCTGAGAGAATACCGTAAGTCTTATCTTGACTGGCTTCAAATTTGTATTTTTCAATTATTTTTGAAGTTAGTCGTCTCTCTTCCTCAGTAATTCTTTCATAAATACCTATTGTGCGTTTTAAGCCCGAAAGAACTATTTCAAAAACCCGCATCTTATTTAATACTGACTCAAAACGTCCCATTGTTGAAGAAACAATTCCTATTTTGGATTTTATTCTATTCCAATTATATTTACCAAACGTTTTACCAAAAGCAGAAATCTCTCCACGGGTCGGTATATTGTAAGCCATCAACATAGAAAATAATATACTTTTGCCAGCTCCATTAGGACCTAAGACCGCCCAATTTTCATTTTCGGCTATCTTAAAACTTACATCATTAATAATAATATTCCTATCACGTATAAAAAAAACATTCTTATATTCTATCATTGTTACTAGTACTAAATAAAACTTTCCAGCTATAATCTTTTGATGACTTCCAGAGTAATTTCTTCAGTTCCGATAAATCCTTCTAAAGCTAAGTCTTGAGTTCTAAAACCATCTTGCAATACCTGATTCACTGCAGTTTCAATCTGCTCCGCTTCCTTGATTAGAGAAAAAGAATATCTCAAGAGCATTGCTACAGATAAAATGGCTGCTAAAGGATTCACAATGTTTTTGCCTGCAATATCCGGAGCCGAACCGTGAATCGGTTCATATAAGCCAATCGTTTCGCCCAGACTCGCCGAAGGCAAAAGTCCGATCGAACCTGAAATCTGGCTTGCTTCATCTGAAAGAATATCTCCGAAAATATTATTAGTTAATATTACATCAAATCGTTTCGGTTCACGAATTAATTGCATTGCAGCATTATCTACATATAAATAATCTAAATCTACTTCAGGATAATCAACTGCGATTTCCGCTACAATTTCACGCCATAATTTAGATGAATCCAGAACATTTGCTTTATCAACTAAAGTTAATTTACGTTTTCTTTGCATTGCGGTTTCAAAGGCATAGGTAGCAATGCGACTAATTTCCAGTTCATTGTAACGTTCTTCATCATATGCCGTGCGCAGGCCATCTTGGACGAAAGTATCACGCTTTCCGAAGTATATACCACCGACCAACTCTCTTATGATTACAAAATCTACATTGTCTAAATATTTCGGTTTAAGAGGTGAGTTGTCGATCAAAGCTGAATATATTTTGCAGGGTCTTAGATTGGCAAAAACTCCTAAAGTTTTACGTAAAGCCAGAAGTCCTTGCTCCGGTCTGAGAGCAGGTTCGACCTGATCCCATTCAGGACCACCTACTGCACCTAATAAAACAGCTGAAGCATGCTTAAGTTTGTTTCGAGTAACTTCCGGAAAAGGATTACCGAATTTATCAATCGCTATTCCACCGATTTCTGAAAAATCCAATTCAAAACTTAGTCCGGATCTCTCAGCCACTGTTTCTAAAACCATCAGAGCAGAATCTACAACTTCAGGACCTACTCCGTCACCTTTTAAAACTAATATTTTTTTATTTTGCATATTCACGCTCATGTTTCTCTATTAAATCAAGATATTCTAAAATTTCTTCAATCCCATCTTGTCCTTTAAGCAGTTTTTCCCGATATACGCTTTCAATTTCAAAATCAAATTTCAAAGTGCCGGCTGTCACCGTTTGTTCAGTTAGATTGACCGTAATCATTGAATCTTCTTCGATCAGAGCTTCTCGCTCCATCCTGCCTAATTTTAAAGGTAACTTAAGATTATTCAGGTAATTCATATAAAAGATTGGCGAATAACTGCCGGCGATTACAACTTCGATTCCAAAATCTTGCAATGCCCATGCAGCATGTTCTCTTGAAGACCCGCAACCAAAATTTTCTCCTGCTATCAAAATTTTATGATTTTGATTTTCCGGTTGATTGAGGGGAAATTCCGGGATCGGATCTCCCGCTTCATCATAACGCCATGGTGCAAAAAGAGCGTCAGCAAAACCGGTTCTCTTGGTTGATTTTAGGTAATTTTTCGGAATTAAGATATCCGTATCAATGTTATCTTTAAAGATAACTGTAGCTTTCGATTGCACAATGTTCAATTTATTCAAGACTGATTCTCCCTTCAATTGCCGTCTTAGCAGCTAGATAAGGACTCATGAGATGGGTTCTGGAACGTTCACCCTGTCTGCCTTCAAAGTTTCTATTTGAAGTTGAAGCACAATGGCTCCCCGCTGTAACTCGGTCTTCATTCATGGCTAAACAGTATGAGCAACCGGGCATTCTCGTCTCACATCCCGCTTGTTCAAATATTTCAAGCAATCCTTCTTCTTTTGCTTTTTGCAAAACCTGCATCGAGCCCGGAACAACTACACAACTAATATTTTCAGCAATCTTTTTATCGCGCATCACTTCAGCTGCTATCCTCAAATCATTAATTCTGCCATTTGTGCATGAACCGATAAATACGAATTCGATCGGAATTTCTTCCGCTTTCATGCCGGGTTTCAAATCCATATAATCATATGCAGTTTGATCTTCTACAGATTTTATTTCAGGAAAAGGTTGATCTATATCCACAGTCATTGCAGGGTTTGTGCCGTAGCTGACTTGTGGTTTTAAATCTGTTACATCTAATTTGATTATCTTATCAAACAGAGATTCGTCATCCGTAACTAAATCTTTGATTGATTCTTTAAAGTTTTCAAATTCTTCGCCTTTCGGAGTATACTTGCGGTCGGCAATATAATCTAGAGTTTTTTGATCTGGTTTAACTAATCCAAATTTTGCACCGCCTTCAATAGACATGTTACAAAGGCTCAACCTTTCTTCTACCGAAAGATTCTCAATCGTGTCACCATAGTATTCAATAGCATAACCGGTTCCAAAGGATACTCCATTTTCAGCAATTAATTTTAAAATTATATCTTTAGCAAAAACATTGTCCGGCAAGACCCCGGTTATTTTAACTCCCATATTTTTCGGCTTCGTTTGCCACATACATTGGGTAGCAAAAACATCTTCGACTTCACTGGTGCCGATTCCGAAAGCTATGGCACCTAAAGCACCATGGGTTGCGGTATGAGAATCACCACAAACAATTGTTTTTCCAGGTAAACTTAATCCCAGTTCAGGACCTATCATATGGACTATACCATTGTATTCCGATTCCATATCAAATAAAGTTACCCCAAATTCAGCACAGTTATCTGCCAAACTTTTTAGCTGCTCAGCTGACAAAGGATCTTCAATAAAATCTCTATGTTCCAAAACGGTCGGAGTATTGTGATCCATTGTGGCAAAAGTACGATCCGGCCTGCGCAATTTGCGATTTTTGAGCCTGAGGCCCTCAAAAGCTTGCGGTGAAGTGACTTCATGAATCAGATGTAAATCTATATACAGTAAGTCCTTGTCATCTTTTGAAACAATAACATGTTGATCCCAAATTTTATCAAATAAAGTTTTTTGCATTTAATTCTCACTCCTGATCTTCAGTAGGTTTATACTGTTCTTGGTTAACAGCATTTACATATGCAATAATGCTCGATTTGATAATATCATTACTCAAACCTTTGCCATTATAAACATCTCCATTACTGCGTAAACTTAAGAATGTCTCGCCTAGGGCATCTTTACCTCTAGTTACAGAGTGAATTGCAAAATCTTCTAGTTGGAATTTGTCACCCACAATATTCGCCATACAATCGAAAGCGGCATCAACCGGACCTGCACCTGATCCGACACGTTCGATCGTATCTTTTCCATTACTAAGTTTTATGATGGTTTTTGATTCTTTACCATTACTGGTAAAAGATGAGTAATCAACTAATTCATAGCCACCGCTAAGCTTTTGATATTCTTTAATCATTAAAGCATGAATATCGCGGTCATAGATTTGTTTCTTTGAATCGGCTATGCTCTTGAAATCAATAAAGACTTCTTCGATCTGTGCATCATCCACTTCGTAGCCCAATTCCTCAAGTTTTGTGCGTAATGCATGCTTGCCGGAATGTTTGCCGAGAACCAGGTTTTCTGCTTCTTGAATTCCAATCATTGCCGGATCCATTATTTCGTAAGTAGACTTCTCTTGTAAGACACCATGTTGGTGGATACCTGATTCATGCGCAAAAACATTTTTACCGACGATCGGTTTAGTAGGGCTTACTCTGCTGGCAGTAATTTGTTCTAAGAGATTTGATGTCCGCATGATTTCAGTTGTAACGACCGAAGTATCTTTGCCGTAATAATCATTTCTGGTTTTTAAAGCCATAACAATTTCTTCACATGCTGCATTACCCGCTCTTTCTCCTATTCCGTTAATCGTGCATTCAACCTGAGTTGCGCCTACATTGACAGCAGCTAAAGAGTTAGCAACAGCCATACCCAGATCATTATGACAATGTACGGAAATATCTACCTGATCTGCACCCTCAACATTATCAATAACGGTTTTAATCATATTTGCATATTCTTCAGGAACAGCGTAGCCGACTGTATCCGGTAAATTGATCGTCGTAGCACCACTTTTTATCGCAACAGCAACCGCTTCACACAAAAAATCTAAATCTGTCCGGGAAGCATCCTCACATGAAAATTCTACATCATCGACTAATGATTTTGCATATCCCACATGCTCTGCAATACTGGCCAACACTTCTGATCTGGTTTTTTTCAATTTATGCTTTAGATGTATATCAGAAGTTGCAATAAAGACATGAATTCTTTGGTATGCTGCATCTTTAATAGCATTGTAAGCAGCATCAATGTCGTCTTTTGTACACCTTGCTAAACCGCAAATCGTGGTCTTACTCAAGCTTCTCGCAATTGCTTGGACAGATTCAAAGTCTCCTTGCGAAGCTGCCGGAAAACCAGCTTCAATAATATCAACACCTAAGCGTTCTAACTGTCTTGCCAGTTGCAACTTTTCATGCAAATTCATTGAACAGCCTGGAGATTGTTCTCCATCACGTAAGGTCGTATCAAAAATCTTGATCATTATTCGCCTCCTAATTATTCCTAATATCAAAAAGTCCCAGAGATTAATCTCTGGGACGAATTATCGCGGTACCACCCAAATTAATGAATAATAATTATTCATTCACTCGTTCTTTATTAAACTGGTTGATTTGTTATCGAATCAAAATCCGATCTAAGGAACTGAGTAGCAATAAGTCTCTGCCGGCAATTTCCACCAACCTTGCCTCTCTATAGGTTTTAACAGATTGCGCGTTTCCTAAACAAACTGGTTCAAAAAAATAATTAAGGTATAATTTACTTGTTTCCGTACATTATGTAAAGAGCAAAAATGTATTTTTATTACAATTACCGAATTATTACCTAGAACAAGTATTCTTGTTTAGTGTTTTAAGCAGAAATGGTCTGATATCGCTTACCTGTGATCCGTTTTACAAGTAGGCAAAATGAAAACTTGGTCGCATTGAAATTTGGATCAGAAAAAAGTCTGGTATTCTATCTGACTATAGACTAACAGCCTTATCTCAGCTAGTACTTCTTATGCCAGACATACAAAAGTATAAGACTTTCACTCAGCATGATTTTCCATGTCGGACGCATAAAAAAATAGTGCAAGATTTTATTCTTGCACTATTTGAAAAGTCTGATCTCTAAAATATTTTTACTTACGCTTTTCCGTCAGAGCCTAAAACTTCAGTAATTTTATGTTTGACCATTTCTCTGATTGCATCACGAGCAGGTCCTAAATATTTTCTAGGATCAAATTCAGCCGGGCTTTCATTGAAAACTCTTCTAATTGTACCTGTCATAGCCAATCTTAAGTCTGAGTCAATATTGATTTTGCAAACAGATCTTCTGGCAGCTTCTCTTAACATCGATTCAGGAACACCCAATGCATCATCCAAAGCACCGCCATTAGCATTGATCATTTCAACGAATTCAGGAATAACAGAGCTTGAACCGTGTAATACAATCGGGAAACCGGGAAGTCTCTTCGAAACTTCATCTAAGATATCAAATCTTAATTTGATCTCTGTACCTGGTTTAAATTTATAAGCGCCATGGCTTGTGCCGATAGCAATTGCCAAAGAGTCACAGCCTGTTCTTGTTACAAAGTCTTCTACTTCTGCCGGATCTGTATAGCTCGAATCTTCAGCTGAAACATTTACATCATCTTCTATTCCGGCTAAACGTCCTAATTCAGCTTCAACGACAACACCATGAGCATGGGCATATTCAACAACTTGTTTGGTTAAAGCAACGTTATCTTCATAGTCCAGATGAGAACCGTCAATCATTACTGAAGTGAATCCGCCATCAATACAACTTTTACATAACTCAAAAGTATCACCGTGATCCAAATGCAAAGCAATCGGTATATCGGTTTCTTGTACAGCAGCTTCTACTAATTTCATCAAATATGTGTGATTAGCATACTTTCTGGCACCCGAGGATACCTGTAAAATTAAGGGTGAGTTCAGCTCATTTGCAGCTTCTGTGATACCTTGCACAATTTCCATGTTATTAACGTTGAAAGCTCCAATTGCATATCCACCGTCATAAGCTTCTTTAAACATTTTTTCCGTTGTAACTAGTGCCATATTTTATTCTCCTTTTTATAATAATCTCATTAATTATTAATTCATATTTATTGTATTGTTATTTATTTGAAGCGTCAATGTTGAGCTCAGACAAACGTTTATTTGTTTGTTCATACATTTTTTGATAATCATTAAGTTTTTGACGCTCTTTTTCAACAATTTGCTCCGGAGCTTTAGCAGTGAAGTTCTGATTTGATAGTTTTTTCTCCGCTCTTTTTATTTCTCCTGCATATTTTTCCAACTCTTTTTCAAGTCGTTTCTTTTCTTCTTCTAGATCAATTAAATCTTCTAGCGGCAGGTATGCCGTCCCTCTGCTGAAAGGTAAAGCAATTGCCGTTTCAGGAATCTCTGAACTGTCTGTTTGAATTATGACTTGAGAAACATTGGCCAAGTTGTCCAAACTCTGAGCAGAATCTGCAAAAGAAGCTCTGACATCTTCAAATTCGGAAACTAGAATCAAACTTGATTTTCGATTATGCTGCACATTCATCTTTGCTCTGATATTTCTTACTCCATGAGTAACTTCAATTAATAATTCCATTTGAGCAGCTTGTTCGGCAAATCTGTATGCTTCGTTAACTTCAGGCCAGGCTTGATTGATTAATAACCCTTCATCATGTAGCAAGTATCGGTAGATTTCCTCTGTTACATAGGGCATATAAGGATGTAACAGAGCCATACATTGACAGAGAACATAATTCAAAACAGATTGAGCGATCAGCTTGGTCTGACTGCCATCCTGTTGCAATCTGGGTTTGACCATTTCTATATACCAATCACAGAAATTGTCCCATAAGAAATTGTAAATTTTAGTTAGAGCAATTCCCAGATCATAATGCTCCATATTATACGTGATTTCTGAAATTAAATTTTGTAAATTATTCAATATCCATTTATCTTCAATTGACAAATCCGTATTGGAAAAATCCTCAATCAGATCTTCAAATTCAAGTTCATCTTCCAGATTAAGCATTACAAAACGGAAAGCATTCCAGAATTTATTGATAAAATTTCTGCCGCTTTCAACTTTTTCTTCCTGATAGCGCAAATCATTTCCTGGAGAAACACCGGCTACCAAAGCATAACGAAGGGCATCAGCACCATATTTATCAACAACTTCCAAGGGATCTATTCCATTACCGAGCGATTTAGACATCTTGCGTCCCTGTTCATCGCGCACAATACCATGGATAACGACATCCTGAAATGGAATTTCACCTGTATGTTCAATGCCTGAAAAAATCATGCGAGAAACCCAAAAGGTAATAATATCGTATCCTGTAACCAAAACATCCGTTGGATAAAAGAAAGCAAAATCTTCTGTTTTATCTGGCCAACCTAAAGTAGAAAAAGGCCATAATGCCGATGAGAACCATGTATCCAGTGTATCTTCATCTCGAACCAATTTTCCACTGCCACAAGCATGACATGTTTCAGGTATTTGACCGACCTGATCAGGCACTGTTATCTCACCGCAAGCTTCACAATACCATACCGGAATTCTATGCCCCCACCATAATTGGCGTGAAATATTCCAGTCTCTGATATTTTCCATCCAGTGATAATATGTTTTATTAAATCTATCAGGAACAAATTTTATCTCACCGGAACGAACTGCTTCTAGTGCAGGTTTGGCAAGTTCTTTCATTGCCACAAACCATTGTTCGGAGAGTTTGGGTTCAATAGTTGTTTTACAACGATAGCAAGTTCCTACCGAGTGTTCAATTTCTTCTTCTTTCACCAAAAAGTCTCCGGCAGCCAAATCCTCAACAATTTTTCGTCTTGCTGCTTCAGAAGTTAAACCTTCGTATTTACCGCCTAATTCATTGATCGTCGCATCATCATTTAAAACATCAATTACTTCTAAATTATGTCTTTGTCCAACCTCAAAATCATTTGGATCATGAGCCGGTGTAATTTTTACCACACCGGTTCCGAATTCAGGATCTACATAATGGTCAGCAATAATTGGAATTTCTCGATTAACTAAAGGAAGAATGACCGTTTTACCAATCAGATTTTTATACCTGTCATCATCAGGATTGACTGCAACTGCTGTATCTCCCAACATTGTTTCAGGTCTGGTAGTCGCAAGTTCTAAGTAGCCGCTTCCATCTGTCAAAGGATACCTTAAATGCCAAAAGCGATCGTTACGTTCTTCATGTTCTACCTCGGCATCTGAAATCGAAGTCAGACAAACCGGACACCAGTTTATCATTCTATTGCCGCGATAAATCAAACCTTTTTTATATAAATTGATAAAAACATATTCAACTGCTTTTGAAAGACCTTCGTCCATCGTAAAACGTAATCGGCTCCAATCACAGGAAGACCCCATTCGTTTTATTTGTTCAACGATACTGTTACCGTAGAGCTCTTTCCAAGCCCAAGCCCGTTCCAAAAACCTTTCCCGTCCTAAATCATCTTTAGTCAGATTTTCTTCATGCATTTCTTCGACGATTTTCATCTCTGTTGCAATAGAAGCGTGATCAGTACCGGGAAGCCAAAGAACTTCATAGCCTTGCATCCTTTTAAATCTGATTAAGGTATCTTGGATAGTTACATCAAGAGCATGCCCCATGTGGAGCACACCGGTGATATTAGGCGGTGGCATGACAATCGCATAGGGTTCTTTGCCCGAACTCGGATCAGCCTTAAAGCAATCGTGTTCTTGCCACAGATCATAAAGCTTCGCCTCATTTTCCTGAGGGACAAAATTCTTCTCAATCGCATCTATTCTACTCATTATTTCCTCTTTTTCTTTAAAATTTTTATTTATTAAGCCGTTTTGAAATCTCTTCTACTTTCACCGGCTACTGAATCTATAGTTAAATTACCTTCTGGGTGGCGAGATTTGATCATAAATCGCAAACGTTTGATTTTACTTAAGTCAACCGCCATCTCATCTATTATAAAGCTAATTTTTTGCCAAGCCAAAATATCTTTGATTTGTAATGGTATGGAACGCGCTTCCTGGCCCTGTTCATCTTCCAAATAAAGAAAAATTTTTTTAACCTGATGATCTGAGTTAAACACTTCTATGGTTAGATTATGCCAATAACTTAAATCCATTGGAGGATAGAGTGAAGCATAGTCAAGAATAGGCTCAATAACTATCGGGGTTTCATCGGCTTTGGAATATTCTAAAAATAATGCAGCAGAACTACTCCGTTTATTGTTTTTTTCAAGACTTAATTCACCTTTACCGGAAGATATTTGCCATAGAGGAAAATAGCCGGGCAAATCTTCAGGAGACATTTCTGTATAATTGACATCTTTTTTCGGTACAATCCAACTGGTCAATTTGTCGCAATACATCCAAGCATTGCGCAATGAATTATCCGGAAAATCCCTTTCCAGTCTGAAAGGCACTACCGGCATTCCATTTCCACCCAATAGATTTGCTTCTTGATTAAAAGTGGAAAAGGCATATGAACATGATTTCGGCTGTTTTATTTCAGGGTGCCAGACCAAAGTTCTAATACCATAAAGTTTATTTGCCTGCGCGGGAAAATAATGTGAATTTTCATCACAAATATTAAAACCTTTTAAGGTTAAATCACCTTCCGGCAACATTAAACCTTCACCAACATTTGCAAAACTCAAAATTAATTTATCTGAAATCCATTCTGCATATTTGACTTCAGGAGCTGAATGAGGTGTATCAACATGATAAACTAAGCCTTTAGCTATTGAGCACATACGTTCTCCAACCTCAGCTTTAGCTCGGGGATTGAGCGGTCGAGCATAATGCTCAGCCTCCAAATTATAATCCAAGGGCAAATCATATAAAGTGACCATGCCTGCCGGGGTTTTGAGCTGTCTTCTTGCAATAGTTAAGGTTTCATTAAAATAGGCAAGTCTTTTATCATCCCATGAGCTATAGAAATATGGTGGTAATTGACTATAAATTAGACAAGGACCACGTTTAAAGCTATGAAAATTCTTGGTTAACATTACAGAAAATTCCTTGAAAGCTTCAAGATAGTATTCAGGATATTGAACGTCTGATTCTCCCTGTGAAAACAAAATTCCTCTAACCGATAATCCCGTAAACGGTGCCAGTTTGTGATTGAACATCGCACTAGGTTGATTTTTCCTGCTAAATGGTTGAATTTGGGCTGCAGGATCCTGCTCGGCATTTAAAATTACACTACGAATAGAATCATCTTCTTGATTTGGAATATCATTCCAATTATTCTGATCGCGATAAAAATTAATCGATTTGACATGTTCTTTGATCAGTCCATTCTTTTCAATAATATCTCTGGGCAACCAACTGTGAATCATTGTATCTGCAGCAGCTAAGTTATAAATAGCCAGTGGTACATTCAAATTTTCTTGTAGCCTAGCTGCAAAAGCTAAGGCAGTTGCCGAAATGTCCAATAAATTATCCATATTAGGAGTTAACCATTTTCCTCCAACAATTTTCGCCGTCGGATTATACAAATATTTATCTTGCTCAGATGTTAAAGCATGTTCCTCCATAGTGAAAATACGTAAATATTTTTGTTTTGCTATTAAAGGAATTAAATCTTTAACATCTGTATAACGTGCTGGCATGGACATGTTAGATTCACCTAAAGCAAGCCATACTTCTCCAAAATAAATGTTATTGACCACAACTTGTTGATTTTCAACAATTAATGATAAACGGTAATAATCAAACGATGCCTCAATTAATGGTAATTTAAATGTAAAATAACCTTTGGTATCAGTTTCCTCTTGCGCTTGAAAAACTACACCATATTCAGTTTTTTTTGATATAGAGGAGTTATTACCCTCAACATCGCCTTTGGCAGACGTTTGTTTTTTCTCCGAACTGATTCCGGGATATCTTTCCAATAGAACTTGCATGATTGCGCCAGGTTTAGTTTGGCCAAAAACTCTATTAGTCACTCCTTGTTGTAAAACCATATCATCTTTAAAATAGGCAGGAAGCCTAAACTTAATGACTGACAATTCTAGCCTCCATTTTTTAAATAAACATTATCTCGGACAATTATAGCATCTAATGCAGCAATTTTTGTAATTTCTGTCCGCTCATAAAGCGCCTTGAGTAGCATATCCGGTCTTAGGTTAGCCACACTTCCGGCTTTACAAAACAATTTCACCTCATTATTGCTGATAATTTCCACTTTCAGTATTAATTCCCTTAAGTTATATTCTTGAGTCTTACCCTTGCGTTTTCTTTTGACAATTATTAATTCTGAATCTACCAAGATAACTTTCTCTGTTGCAGGTCCCAGATTATCCGTTTTTAAGGTATAGGCTGCTGCCTCAACCAGACTCATCAAGCTCTTTACAGGATAATCAAGATATTTAGCGGATTCAATCTTTATCCCATTGGGTAAATTTACATTCAATTTAGTAATAATGCTTTCAACAGAAATTTTTTCTAACAACTCCAAGTCTACGGGATCTTTTCTAGTTTCTATTCCTACGCCAACCGGTAAGGCAAATTCCATAATTTGTCTTGGATTATAGCCTTTCGTGAAAGCAATCGGTAATTTTGCCCGTCTGCAAGCATATTGAAAATTACGCAACAGATCAAGATGAGCTAGCCAGCTCATTGCACCTGTTCTAGAATATGCCAAACGATAACGATAGTTTTTGTTAGTCTTGTTTGACATGTAAAAGACACACTCCTGTTTCATATTGCATTGCTCCGCAATAATTGCACGATATATTGCACTCAGAAGTTAGCTGTCCTTTCTGAGATTTCTTATATTCTTGTAAGAGAAAACTTTTATTCACACCCGGATTAATATGATCCCAAGGAAAGATCTCAGCTTCAGTTCTTTCTCTGGTAATGTAGAAATCGGGATCCAAATTATATTTTTCCAGAGCAGCTAACCAACGCTCATAAGAAAAATATTCTGACCAGGATTCAAGCCAACCTCCATTACGCCATACTTCCTCTATCACCTGGCCTACGCGGCGATCTCCTCTTGCTATAATCCCTTGGACTAGACTTAACTCATAGTCATGCCATTGATAATCCAGAGTTCGCACGCGTAGGTTTTCAGCCAAAAGAGATTGTTTCTCTTCCATCTCTTGCTTATTGATTTGTCTCACCCATTGAAAAGGTGTCCACGGTTTAGGGATAAAAAATGAAGTGCTGACAGTAATTTGCGGTCTACGTTTTCTCAGCTCTGAAGGCAAATCATGGTATACTTGCAAAACATTTTTTGCTAATTGAGCAATTTCTAAAACATCTTCCTCGTTTTCAAATGGCAAACCCAACATAAAATATAATTTAATTCTATGCCAACCACCTGTAAAAGCTATTTTAGCTGCTTTTAATAAATCTGTTTCTCTAATATCCTTGTTGATTATATCTCTTAACCGCTGACTCCCTGCTTCCGGTGCAAAAGTCAATCCTGTTCTTCTGGTTTGACTTGCTTTTGACATTAAATCAAAACTAAAAGAATCCAGACGTAATGAAGGCAAAGATAAATTAATCTGTTGTTCAGAACACAGTTCAATTAATCTTTCACCTAATTCCGGCAACTCAGAATAATCACCGGTGGATAAGGATAATAAACCTAATTGTTCATAGCCGGTTGAATCTAAAACGTTTTTTGCTTGTTCGATCAATAAATCAACCGATCTTTCTCTAACCGGACGATAAACCATACCCGCCTGACAAAATCTGCAACCACGAGAACAGCCCCTAAACAATTCTAAATATGCTCGATCGTGAATTATTTGTGTATTAGGGACAATCGGTTTATCAGGAAAGTATGTTTTATTTAAATCTTTGACTATTCGCTTCTGAATAATCTGCGGAACTGCTGTATTCGTTCGCTTGATCTCTGCAATAGTTCCGTCCGCATTATAAACAAATTCATAAAATTGCGGTGCATAGACTCCCTTAAGTTTTGTGCAGCGTAAAAGAAAAGATTCTCTGCTTTCTTTATTTCTATCCCAGGTTTTGTATAGATCAATCAATTCATCAAGCAACTCTTCACCATCACCAATTAAAAACAGATCAATAAAATCCGCCAAAGGCTCAGGATTATATACTATAGGGCCGCCTGCAACCACAATTGGACTGTGCCTTGTGCGTTTAGTTCTATGAATAGGAATTTCTCCTAAATCCAGCATCTCCAAAATTGTTGGAAAACTCATTTCATATTGCAAAGTAAATCCAACAATATCAAATTGGTTTAATGGTGTTTTAGACTCTAGTGAAACCAAAGGAATATTTAACTTATGTAGGAAGCCTCTCATATCCTCGGCCGGAGAAAAAAACCTTTCACACCAGACATCTGCTCTTTGATTGAGCAAATTGTAAATGATCCTTAAGGCCATGTTGGACATACCTATTTCATACAGATCAGGAAAGCAAAAACCAAAACGGATCATGGGCAACATATCTTGCCCATGATCCATATTTTCGCTTTTGTCTATCATGTTCCACTCTTGTCCTAAATATTGTGCAGGTTTTTCAACTTGCCTTAGAACATGTCGTGGATAAAAAAGTTCTTTTTCCAGCTTAACCATTCAGTCTTTCTTGAAGTTTTTTCGTAACTTCTTCATATCCCGGTTTGCCCAATAAAGCAAACATATTACGTTTATAATCTTCAACTCCAGGTTGATCAAATGGGTTGACACCTAAAACATGACCGCTGATCCCGCAAGCAAATTCGAAGAAATAGATCAAGGCACCAATATGTTTGGTATCGAGTTTTTCTATTTCTAAACGAATCGTAGGTGTTCCTCCATCTTCATGAGCCAGCATAACACCTTCTAATGCTGTACGATTTACTTCTTGTAGAGTTTTTCCGGAAATATAATTCAATTCATCCAGATTTTGCTCATCTTGAGGAATAGAAATTTCATTTCTGGTATGTTTAAAATCCAGCACGGTTTCAAACATGTTTCTGGCACCATCTTGAATAAATTGACCCATAGAATGTAGATCTGATGAAAAGTTCACTCCGGCCGGGAATAAACCCTTGCCATCTTTGCCTTCACTCTCACCATAAAGTTGTTTCCACCATTCATTGAAGAACATTAAAGAAGGTTCATAATTGACCAAAATCTCAATTGGATAATTTCTGCGCAATAAGACATTTCTCCAACCTGCATAACGCAGGATGTCATTTTCTTCCAAATTGAAATTCAGTGCCTTTTCTCTTTGTTTTACTGCACCTTGCATCAGTTCGTCGATTGAAATTCCGGCAGCGGCAATCGGGAGTAAACCCACGGCTGTAAGAACAGAATACCTGCCGCCAACATCATCAGGTACGACAAATGTCTCATACCCAACCTGATTGGCCAACTCTTTTAAAGCACCTCTTGCTTTATCAGTAGTAATAAAAATACGATCTTGAGCATCGACTCCGTATTTTTGATCCATAAATTCACGTAAAATACGAAAAGCAATAGCGGGCTCTGTTGTTGTGCCGGATTTAGAAATTACATTTAATGAAACATCTTTGTCTTCAATGTATTTCATTAGATCAATCAAATAATCACCACTCATTTGATGTCCCGCAAAAATAACTTCCAGCTCTTGTCCATTATTGGGGAATGAAGGAGATAAAGCATCAATAACTGCACGGGCTCCCAGATACGAGCCACCAATCCCGATAACTAGTAGAACATCACTTTGTTCTCTGATTTTATTTGCAGCAATTTTAATCCGCTCAAATTCTTCTTGATCATAGTCTACCGGTAAGTCGACCCAGCCAAGAAAATCATTTCCGGGGCCTTTTTTCTCGACTAGATTGTCAAAAGCCACTGCTAACTGAGTTGCTAATTGCTCTAATTCATGTTCTTTTACAAATGGTCTAAGATGATTTTCACAAATACGAATCATAAAATTTCCTCCAAATCAAGTTCCCAATACAAAATGAGTTTCTTAAATAAAAAACTAAATCGATAGTATTAGTATAAGCCAGACTAAATAAGCAATCAATTATAATTGATATTCTTTTATAACCTGAATAGGACCTTGACCAAGTTTTAAGGCACTAACATATACCGGTCTTTCAGGATATTTGTTCTCAAAAACAAATTTTTCTAAATATTGCAGTACTTTTTCCGGATAAGGCTGAATATCTCCGGCACCTGAATATTTTGTATTTAATTCAGAATTGAGGTTTAGTAATTGCTCTACACTGAAACTAAATGCTTCAAAACGTCCTCTTGTCCTATATCCTGATTCTCGATAAAGATTTGTTGCTTTGTCAAAAATACTACGCTTTTTGTGATCCTGACTTTGGCTAAGACCGGTAAACCAATCAGGATATCCTCTTTGTCCTTGAAGAAAATAATCCAGTTTTAACAAATCAGTAAAAATTGAAACCAATAGCTCAAAATCTTCCAGCCAAAATTCCATTTTATGATTGAGTTCTAAGTTTGAAATATATTGATTATTATCAAAATTGATCATTTGATATTTAATCTGCTTGCTGTTTTTTTTATTTTTTAGCTCTTCTAAAAACAATAAACCGAATTTATGAAATAAAGATGTTTGATCTGATCTTGAAATAGCACCTTTTCTTAATCTAGGTTTTAAATAGTCATACAAAAGAATAAAAACTGAAAAAGGTTGCTCTAACATACTCAACAATAAATTAATACTGTAAAAATAATGACCGCTATTATAGTAAGTACCAACTAAATTCTCTAGTTTTCTATAGTACATCAAATCTTCAGCACTCATTGCATCAGATTTCAGGATTTCATAAGGTGGAAAATCTTGATAGATCATATCTCTTTGATCACAATCAAATTTCATTTGTGTATCGGGTAACACCTTCAAAAATCCCATTTGCAACATGTTAGGATATAATTTTAATAAATCATTAGCTGATTCAATTTGAGAGATTAAATTTTCTCCGGGCAAACCGGCTATTAAATCCAAGTGTAAATGTATGTTTTCCATTTTCCGTATTTGGCGAACCATTTTCCGATAGTGCTCTGCCCGATATGGCCTGCGAATTGTTTTTAGCACTTCAGGATTGGTAGTCTGAGCCCCTATTTCAAATTGAAATAAACCCGGACGTGCTGTTGCCAATAAATCAATTTGTGCCTGATTTAATAGTTCTGCAGCAATTTCAAAATGGAAATTAGTACGTGTTTGAAATTTCTCGGATTTTTCAATTAAAAATTGCCAAATAGCAAAGGATCTTTTCGGATCCGAATTAAAAGTTCGGTCAATGAATTTTAGTTGGCGCGGATTAAATTGAATAATATGCTTGAGTTCATCCAATACTTCATTTAACGGTTTGTACCTAACCCGAAAAGTATTAGCAGATAAACAATATGTACAATTATACGAACAGCCTCTACTACCTTCATAGTAAAGTATCCTTTCGTTTAACTCTTGCAGTTCAGATTCAGTGTAAGGAAACTCCCAAGCCAATTCTTCAGAAGTTCCAACCAGCTTTTCAGGTAAAAATTTATCATAGTTTAGGTAGCGACATATCCAGTCAACCATAGCTGAATCGCCTTCAGCTTGAATTAATCCGTCAAGCCAAGGATGTTTTTTAAACATATATTTCGCTTGTGAAGAAACATCGGGGCCGGCCCAAACAATAGCTACTTCCGGTTTGGTTCGTTTTAATTGTTTAGCTAATGATTCAACCATAGATCGATTCCAGATATAACAGGAAAAAGCATAAATATCGGCATTATAACTCAAAAGTTGATCAAATAGACTCATCCAATGGTCATTTATGGTTTTCTCTAATAGAAATATCTCCAAATCCGGCAGATTTAGCTTAGTTAGCTTTTCTCTAATGTATCTGATTGCTAAATTTGTATGACTGTAACTTGAATTGAGGGCAACGAGTACAACTTTCGACATAATAAAGTTGCTAAGAGGGATTAACTCTGGAAACTAAAGGTTTAATCTTACAAATGTCTTTTTGGCAAGAAATCACGACAACAGCAGTGCCCTCTTCTATTTCAATGTCTGCTTCCGCCTTTGTAAACTGAATACCTTTTTGAGTTTCACAAACAACATATCCCGGTTTTTCCGGATGAACATACTTGAAAACATAACCAACTTGACCTTCAACCACTAAATCTCTTTGCTGATTTTCTGAAGCATTACGTTTTTGAAAAAAATTGAGCAATAGTTTCAGCAGAATAAAAACAATCAAAAGTGATATTGAAATAATAATCAAACTTTTGATTGTTTGTATAATACGATCTAATTGTCCGGGGGTAATTGTAAGCATTGTTAATAGCTATTCATCCTGCATATTTATTGTTTTTAGTTTTGAGTAAATCCTTGATCCTGATTGATTTGTTCTTGATAAAAATCTGTTGCACTAATCGGTTGTTGATCAGCTATTTGCTCTACGGCAACAAAGCCAAGCTCTTCCATTGTCACCATGCCTTTAAACACAGCTTGATTGCGAAGCATTGCATAAAACTCAGCATGCGTCGCCATCGTGTATGTTTCTAATAGAGGAGCTGTAAAGAACATTACAGGGAAGGTCAGCAATAATAATAAACCCCAACCTATAAAGGACAAATCTAGCACAAACCATTTGCCTTTATAACCTTTTGTCATCTGTTTAGACAAGTTTAGAGCACGTCGGTGATCAATATTAGGATTATCTGCCAAAATCCAATCTACAGCCCGATAGCTGTAATATTTAATATAATAGATAACTGCAAACACCAAGCTGATTATCGCAAAAAGTATTAGAAGAATTAACAGCAATAAAAAATAATTTCCTAACTCATCAATCATGATAGATTCTATGTTGTAAGAATTTATATTATTAACATATATTTCTAAAGTACGTTCTGCCAGACTAAAATAGAGGACAAAAATAACTATTGTAGCCACAAAATTCGGTGATCGCCAAATAAGCAGCCAAAAATCCCGCCAGGCTGTTCCTTTGACAACATCTCCATATTTTCCTCGTTTAAATCCGTTAAATAAGAGAGGAAATCTTGCAGGGCCGGCTTGTTCCCTATTGCGTGAAAACCAGAGCATCTGACCTGTTGTCAAAACATTACTTAATAATATTCTGATTATTACCGTAAAAATACTCATAATTGCAAACATTAAAAATAGTGCCTTCAAATGACTGAACATTCTCAACACAAAATCTAAAAGTTTTTCAGGACTATTAACTGTAGTCAGATTATTTGTCGCATCTAAACTTATTTGAAAAATAATACCCAGCATACCAAAACTAAAAAACATACTGAGAATAGTATTTGCAATCTCATTTATAAAAGCGTTGGTGATGTTGACACCATATCCGGTCCAATAACTACCCTGTTTAAGAGCATTTTTTGCTCTTAACTTTAATTCTTTTCTGGTCACCTTTACAGCTCCTATTTAATAGACAATTATTTAGTTAACCACTGCCGCTACAGAATTTGCCTTAAATACAAATTCTTCCTGCTCGTTCCATTCAACATTAATGTTTTTTGCATTGTCAAACTCGCCGACCAATAATTTATCTGCTAGCGGATCTTCAATTTTGCGTTGAATTGCCTTGCGTAATGGCCTTGCACCGTATTGAGGATTATAGCCCTCTTTGGCCAGTGCATCTCTAGCTGAATCAGAAACAGTAATATTCATCCCATGATTTTTTACATCGGTTTCTACTTCTTCCAACATTAAATCAACAATCTGACGAATTTCTTCTTTGGTTAACTCTTGAAACACGATTATTTCATCAATTCTATTCAAAAATTCCGGACGGAAAATATCTTCCATTGCCGTTTGAACTCTGCTTTCCATAGCAATATGTCCATCCTCACCGAAACCTATGCTATGAGCCTTAAGAGTTGTTCCAGCATTTGAAGTCATGATTATGACTGTGTTCTCAAAATTAATTACTCTGCCCTGACTGTCGGTCAAACGACCGTCATCCAAAATTTGCAATAAAATATTATAAATATCGGCATGAGCTTTTTCTATTTCATCAAATAAAACAACACTATATGGTCTGCGCCTGATCTTTTCAGTCAATTGGCCACCATCATCATAACCAACATATCCCGGCGGTGATCCGATTAATTTACTTACCGTATGTGATTCCGTAAATTCGGACATATCTAACCTGACCAATGAATCTTTCTCTTCGAACAAGGTTTCGGCAAGAGTCTTCACTAATTCAGTCTTTCCAACACCGGTTGGACCAACAAAGAAGAATGAAGGTGGTTTTTCGATTGAACCGAAACCGGCTCTTTTACGACGAATAGCTCTTGCTACAGCATTAACAGCTTCATTCTGACCAATAATTCTTTCATGTAAACGTTCTTCCAAGTGTAGTAGTTTTTCAGTTTCAGCTTCCGTAATCTGTTGTACAGGTATTCCGGTCCACATCTCAACAACCTCTGCAATTTCTTCAACCCCGATTTCAACCGGTTTGCATAAGTCATTGACCTCTTTTAATCTGCGATTTACTTTTAACTGTTCTGACCTTAAAGCAGCATCTTCTTCATAAAGTTCCAAAGCTTTTTCTTCATCTGAGTTTTCAGTAATTTTTTCATAGGAAGCTGCTATCTGTTCATTTAATTCCGCTAAACGATCTTGGAGTTCTTTTTGCTCAACTAATAATTCATTGTCTAAATTAACTCGAGATCCGGCTTCATCAATAATATCAATCGCTTTATCCGGCAAATATCTCTCATGAATATAGCGAGAGGACAAGTGAACTGCGGCTTTAATTGCAGCAGGGGTATAGGTTACATAATGATGTTTTTCATAATAGTCTCTTACCCCATTCAGAATATCGATAGCCTCAGCTTGTGAAGGCTCATCTATAATAACCTGTTGGAAACGTCTTTCCAGCGCAGAATCTTTCTCAATAAATCTACGATACTCATCTAAAGTTGTTGAACCAATTACTGAGACATCGCCTTTTGCTAAAGCCGGTTTCAAAATATTGGCGGCATTCATTGCTCCTTCAGCATCTCCGGCACCCATGATATTATGTAATTCATCAATTACCAAAATGACATTTCCGTCTTTTTTAGCATCCTCGACCACGCCTTTCATCCGGCTTTCAAATTGGCCTCTGAACTGGGTTCCGGCTACCATGGTTGTCATATCTAATTGATAAACTTGTTTATCTAACAATTTGGCCGGTACTTCTTTACTGATAATCTTGACCGCTAAGCCTTCAGCAATAGCAGTCTTACCAACACCCGGTTCACCAATTAAAGCAGGATTATTTTTGGTACGGCGATTTAAAATTTGAATTACTCTGTTTAATTCCTCTTCTCTGCCAACAATCCGATCGATTTCACCTCTTTTAGCTTTTTCAGTTAAATTAGTACCGAATTGATCCAGAAATTTATTGCGTCTTGATCTACGTCTTCTACTACGCGGATCAGATTTTTGCACATTGTCTTTTCCAGAATCGGAATCGCCGTCAATGGTGGCAGCCATCAGGCTGGCTCCTTTATTTGAATCAGATTCGTCTGGTTGTTCAGAATCAGCATCTGCCAAATCAGCTTCATCTGAACTCTCAAGTGCATCCATGTTAAAATCACCCAGATCGCTTAGATCAAAATTTTCCATCATTAAACCCAACTCGTTATCCGGATCGGCATCTAAGAAATTCTTAAACATTTCAAAGGGATTTGAATCACCCATTTGCTCCATTACGGAATTCATTCTATTTTGGATTTGATCTATATTCTCTTCATTTATTCCGGCTTTTTTGAACAAGGGTTCAAGTCCGCCAATATTCATATCAAAAGCACACTTTAAACAGATACCTTCGCTGATGGTCTCATTATTCTCCATGCGTGTGGTATAAATAACTGCTGTATTCTTTTTACATATTTGACATATGGACATATATTAATAATCATTCCTATCTATAAAATAATCTTAAATTGCTCTAACATAATCTCCTTGATACTACAGTATACGATAATTGACTTTATTTAGATATGTTATAATTCACCAATTTTATCTATTTACGAAACTCAGGATATACCCTATTCAACACTTGTTTGAGATATTTTCCGGTATATGAACTCGGTATCTCTGCAACTTCTTCCGGAGTTCCGACAGCAACAATTTCTCCTCCGCCATCGCCTCCTTCAGGACCCAAATCAATAATATAATCAGCAGTTTTAATCACATCAAGATTATGTTCAATAACTAAGACGCTATTACCAAGTTCAGTTAAACGTTGCAAGATATTCACCAGACGATGTACATCTGCACTGTGCAAGCCCGTTGTAGGCTCATCTAGAATATAAAAAGTTTTTCCCGTGCTGATGCGCGATAATTCAGTTGATAACTTCACTCTTTGAGCCTCACCGCCGGAAAGCTGGGTTGAAGGTTGACCTAGTCTGATATAGCCTAAACCTACATCCAACATGGTTTGCAGTTTCCTGACAATGCGCGGTACATTTTCGAAGAAATGATATGCTTCTTCAACCGTCATATTCAAGATATCTGAAATGTTTTTATCTTTATATTTAACTTCCAAAGTCTCGCGATTATAGCGTTTACCTTTGCATACCTCACATGTAACGTAGATATCAGGTAAGAAATGCATTTCTATTTGATTAACTCCGTCACCTTTACATGCTTCACAACGTCCGCCCTTGACATTAAAGCTGAACCGTCCTTTTTTATAACCTCTGGCTTTAGCTGTTCTAGTTTCGGCAAATAAATCTCTAATATCTGTAAATACTCCGGTATAGGTAGCAGGATTTGAGCGGGGCGTTCTGCCAATCGGAGATTGGTCAATTGCAATTACTTTATCAAGTTTTTCTAGACCTGAGATTTTATCATAAGGACCTATGAATCTTCTAGCTCCATTTAAATCCTCAGCCATTTTTTTGAGCAGTATGCCGTTAATTAAAGAACTCTTACCTGAACCTGATACTCCGGTCACACAGACAAGCATCCCTAAAGGTATTGTTACATCAATATTTTTCAAATTGTTCTCTCTACAGCCTGTAACTGTAACATAATTGCCATTTGCGACACGTCTTTTTTTCGGTATTTCTATCTTTTTTACACCGGATAAATATTGACCGGTGACCGATTCAGCTGTTGCTAAAATCTTTTCAGGTCTACCTTTAGCAATTACCTCACCACCATTTTCACCTGCACCCGGTCCGATATCTACTACATTATCAGCTTCCCAGATAGTTTCCTCATCATGCTCTACCACAATTACGGTATTGCCTAAGTCTCGTAAATGCTTCAAAGTATTGAGCAACCGTGCATTATCTCTTTGATGTAGTCCGATACTTGGTTCATCCAAAACATATAACACACCGGTGAGACCGGAACCGATTTGAGTCGCTAATCTTATGCGTTGCGCTTCTCCACCGGATAGAGTTGCAGACGATCTGGCCAAGGTTAGATAATCTAAACCTACCTCTAAAAGAAATTTCAATCTGCCAATCAATTCTTGTCTAATCGGTTTAGCTATTTGATTTTTATATTGGTCAAGCTCAATTTTTTCCAGAAATTCCTTACTTTCTGAAATAGGTAATTGAGTTAACTGATAAATATTGAGATCACCAATAGTTACAGCAAGACTTTCTTTATTCAAACGTCCCCCCTCACATAAAGGACAAGGAGTTACCGAAACATATCTTTCATAAAACTCTTTATTGTCACCGGTAGAATCCAGATAACGTTTGGTCATACTGGGGATTACTCCGACCCAATCTCTTCGATAATCGGTGCCTCGATTATATTTGCTATTAGTTGTATCTATTGAGAGTATCTCTCCGTCATTTCCATACAAAACTATATCTCTAATTTTCTGCGGCAGCTCCTGCCAAGGCAGATCTAAAGAGAAATCATATCTTTTGGCCAATGCTTCAATAAAGCCTCTAGCCCAACTTCTACGGTCAGAAAATCTCCAACCCGTCGCTTGAATAGCACCATCATTCAAGGATAGTCTTGGATCATGAACTACCAATTCAGGATCAATCTCCGTCATCTCGCCCAAACCGTCACATCGAGAGCAAGCCCCGATCGGATTATTAAAAGAAAAAGATCTGGGAGAAATTTCACTGATACTAATATCGCAATCAGGACAGCTGAAATGTTGCGAGTATAAGTGCCATTCTTTCATATCCTGTATTACATCAGCTTCGGGATCATTGGATGTTTGCCCGGATTTTTCTACTACTTCAGTTTCGGGCAACTGAAAATTAATCAATGCCAAACCATTCGATAAATTAAGACAAGTTTCAAGTGAATCTGCTAATCGACTCTCGATGCCTTTTCTCATAACTAAGCGATCTACAACGATCTCAATGCTATGTTTTTTATTTTTTTCCAATTTATAATCTTCTGGCAGATCATCCAAATAAAGTATTTCACCATCTACTCTAACTCTGGCAAAACCCTCTTTTCTAAAATGGACAAATTGATTTTTAAATTCCCCTTTTCTTTCTCGAATAATCGGAGCATAAAGAATCATCCTGGTTTTGGCAGGATACTGCATAATATGGTCAATCATTTGATCAACACTTTGTTGCTCGATAACTCTACCACACTCCGGACAATGAACTGTACCTGCTCTGGCATAAAGCAATCTGAGATAATCGTATATTTCAGTAACTGTCCCTACTGTAGAGCGAGGATTATTAGATGTTGACTTCTGATCAATAGCTATTGCAGGCGACAAACCATCAATTCTATCCACATCGGGTTTTTCCATTTGTCCCAAGAATTGTCTAGCGTATGACGATAAAGATTCTACATAACGTCTCTGCCCTTCGGCATAAATTGTATCAAACGCTAAAGAAGACTTACCGCTACCTGATAGGCCGGTAATTACAGTTAATTTATTTCGTGGTATCTGTAATGAAATATTTTTTAAATTGTGCGCACGAGCACCGTAAATTGCTATATCTTCTTGAGCATGAATTTCTTGATTATAATTATCTTGCTGTGAAATAGATTTATCATCCATTATTATTAATTAATAATTCCTCTCTATATTTGCTAAATGGTAAGCCATAATACCAAATGCAATCGCTGCATTCAATGATTCTGCTTTGCCCGGCATGGGAATTGTTAGACTTTTATCTGCTATTTGCTTTAATTGCTCACTGATTCCGTGGGCTTCATTACCGATTACCAGAATAAATCCTGACTCATTTTGTTTTCTTTTATATTCCGCCAGGTGCTGTCCGTCCAGATCAGAGATCAAAATCGGTAACTTGTATTGTTTGGCCAAATCACTCAATTCTAGATAAGATTCTGATTTTAGAAGATCCAAAGCTAACAATGAGCCCATCGTAGAGCGCATAACTTTTGGATTATAGGGGTCTGCCGTTCCCTCACTTAATATTATACCTGAAAAATTAAAAGCATCTGCTGTACGGATTATTGTGCCAACATTTCCGGGATCTGCCAATTGATCTAGGAGGGCTATCCGAAGAGGGTGCTGTTCAGAACTTTTTATTTTCTGTTCCAACCAAACAGCAAAATCTTTCGGTTCAGTTTTTTTGACGATCAGAATTATACCTTGCGGATTTTTTGCATCAGCTACCGAATTAAATAAATCGGGACTTATACGAAATAGCTCATTATATCCTAAATTGTTAAGATTCGGTATAGTACTTATGTTCTCAAAAATATGAGCACCTATCCGATCATTGCTCAGTAAAATTGTTTCTATCTCAGAATTATGCTCGATAGCTGTCAGACAAGCCCGTAGACCTTCAACAAGAAATTTACCATGTTTTTTCACACCTTGAATAGAATTTAATCTATTCCACTCTTTAAATCTCAAATTCTGACGTGAACTGATTAAAGTTAAATCTTCAAATAATATTTTTTTCATAAATTAATTATATTCTGAATCCATAACAAATAAAAGGAGATATGATACAGCTTATATTCGAATAACGAAAATTATCTTTTATTTGTTGCTAACGTGATATTCTTTTC
>JAAYKK010000026.1 GCA_012522435.1 Clostridiaceae bacterium
TAGTATGGTATAAAAGTTCTTCAAATCCTGCCGGATCTCCGAAGTAACCTTCTGAATGTTGGGCGACAACTTCTAACTGTACGCCTAAATCTACATTTGTCATATTTTTCTCCTTTGTTTAATAACTAGTTTTCAAATTAAGTTCAGTCACATTATAGCAATATAAAATTTTGATGATAAAAAACTTAATTTCGTAAAAAAAAATTGGACAATTCGACACACCAAAGCTATGTAGCAAAGCATTATCAGACAATTCTACCAAAAACAAATCTTGGCTATAAAGTAAAAAGCAAAAGGAATTTAATGAACCAAAATTCTTATGTTTCAGAATGATTACAGACACCTTTTCTTCTCGTTACATTTATTCTTAAAAAATAAAATTTCAATCAATGATAAATTAGAGATAACGCTTGAATATCAAAGCTGACCGGAAAATTGATCAAATTTTCTTTCAAATTTTCATGAAAAAAGTAGCTTAAAGTTGCTTGTATTAGTCAATTATATTTGTCATAATAGATTTCGTTTAACACAATATGTAGTGGTTGTTTAGCAAATTGGCTACTAAATATTGTAATATTCTACAAATATTAAGGAGCTGAGTCGATGCATAATATTAGAAACAACACTGTCTTAACCGATTTCGGTAAATCTGCATTAGACATTGAATTATCCGATTTAATAAAACGTAAGTTTACCAAGGAATTAGAAGAACAAACTGAAAAAACCGTTTATGATCTTTTTACCTGGGAAAAAAGAAATGTCTTACTTACCGACTATAAAACCGGAGAAGTTTTAACAGACTTAAAAAACCTGGAATTTCCGGCCCACTATTCACAACAATCATGTGACATAATTGCATCCAAATATTTTCGTAAAGCCGGTCTGGATACTCCGCAAGGACACGAAACCAGCATGAAACAAGTTGCTCATCGGATGGTAATTTTCTGGGTAACTCAACTCATAGATGAGCAGATGATCGATCAGGAAGAGGCGAAGATTCTTTATGATGAATTGGTCTATGCTCTTTTAAGTCAAATGTTTGCCCCCAACTCTCCCCAATGGTTTAATACCGGTTTAGCACAAGCATACGGTATCAAAGGTGGACAGAGTGAACTTTTCTATTATGATCCTGCTCAAGAAAAAGTTGTGATGAGTAGCGATACATATACCAAAACTCAAGCTTCGGCATGCTTCATTCTTTCGATTGAAGATAAATTATTGGGTAGACATTCTATTTCTGAACATTATGTAACTGAGACTAAGTTGTTTAAAGGTGGTTCCGGTACAGGTAGTAACTTCTCTGATATCAGAGGAGAAGGAGAAGGACTATCCGGTGGCGGTCAATCCTCCGGCTTAATGAGCTTTTTGCGTGGACTGGACCGTAATGCAGGCGCTATCAAATCGGGCGGTACTACCAGAAGAGCTGCCAAGATGGTTTGTTTGGATGTAGACCATCCTGAAATTGAAGAATTCATGACTTGGAAAGCTAAGGAAGAAGATAAAGTAATCGCTTTGAACAAAATGGGTTATGATGCCGATATGGACGGCGAAGCATATCTCACAGTATCGGGCCAGAACAGTAATAATTCGGTTCGCTTTAGCGATGACTTTATGGAAAAAGTTAATAACCTTGATAATAATCCCGATGCTACTATTACTTTGACCGGACGTGTCGACTCTTCCATTAATAAAGAAGTTTCGGTTAAACATCTCTGGGATACCTTTAATCAATCAGCTTGGCGTTGTGCTGATCCGGCACCCCAATTTGATGGTACATTTAACGCTTGGCATACATGCCCTGCCGGTGAAGACGGAAAATATGGAGAGAAATATAATCGAATCAATTCTACTAATCCCTGTGGAGAATATGCTTTTCTCGATGATACAAGCTGCAACTTAGCCTCAATTAACCTATTACCTTTTTATAATGCCCAAACCAAAACTTTTGATGTTGAAGCTTATCGTCATGTAATTGAATTATGTCAATTGGTACTTGAGGCATCCATTATTGGCGGTCAATTTCCAACTGATGAGATAGCTCGCAAAACCTATTTATTCCGCTCAACCGGCTTGGGTGTTGCCAACCTGGCTTCACTCTTAATGAGCATGGGCATGCCTTATGATTCGGATCAAGCAAGGGCTGTAGCAGCCACATTGGTCGGTTTAATTACCGGTCGCAGTTATCGCACATCGGCTTTGCTCTCCAAAGCAACAGAACCTTTTGCTAAATATAAAATTAATAAAAAATATATGATGCGTGTGATTCGTAATCACGCTAGGGCAGCGGGTGCCAGACAAGATCGTCCGGAAGGACTCAATTATGATTTGTTAATCGTTGATCATGAACTGTTAGCAGATCTAGGTTTAGCGCAATTGTCGAAAGCTTTGATTGAAGATTGGCAAGATGCAGAACAATACGGTGAATTGTACGGTTATCGCAATGCTCTAGTTTCAGTTATTGCACCGACCGGTACCATATCTTTTGCTATGGATTGCGCTGCAACAAGTATCGAACCTTTCTTCTCACATGTAACCTACAAAAAACTTGTCGGTGGCGGTTTCATGGAATTAGTTAATCCAATGCTTGAAACAGGCCTGCGTTCACTTGATTATACTGAGGATGAGATTAAAGATATTGTCGACTACATTTTACGTAAAGAAAACGGCAGAATTGTCGATGGTAAAATTGAAGGCGCTCCTCATCTGAAACCTGAACACTATTCAATTTTTGATACAGCAAATCAATGTGGCACCGGGAAGCGCTTCATCCATTATATGGGCCATGTAAAAATGGTTGCAGCACTCACTCCATTAATTTCGGGAGCTATTTCGAAAACTGTTAACTTGCCGAATTCAGCAACAATAAATGAATTTCAGGAAGTTGCCTTAGAGTCATGGAAACTTGGAATCAAAGGAATTACTTTATATCGTGATGGTTCCAAATTTGCCCAACCCTTAAATATCCAACTGGATGCTGAACAAGTTGCTGAAATGCCTTTGGCAGATCTGTCCTATGCTCAATTGTTAGAGCGGGCAAGTATGCTTGAATCAACAACTAAAGAATTAAATTCAGAGATCAAAATACTGGAAAACGAAATTACTTCCGGTAGAGCATCTTCAGCTGAAGGCTCACTGCGTACTATGGATCCGGAAGATATGAGTATGCCTCATTCTCATGCTTCACAAAGGGAAAAACTGGTCGGAATCAGATCAGGACGTACTCATCCGGCAAAAATCGAAGATGTAAAAATCTATACAACCGTCAATCGTAATGAATTAGGCGAAATTTCAGAAATCTATATAACAACTGACCGTGAGGGTACTACGATCATGGGTTTATTGAACTCATTATCCAAAACTATCTCTGTTATGTTGCAATATAAAATTCCGCCCCATAATATTGCTAAGATGTTGCGTGGTCAAAAATATGAACCTTATGGTTTCGTATCTCGCCATCCCAATATTAAATATTGTACTTCAATCTCCGACTTAATCAGCAAAATTATCGATCTGGAAATTGGTGATTTCACCAGGATTCAAGTCAAACCTGATCAAGAACAGATGGATACATTGGGCAATTCGGCAATCTGCAGTTTCGGTCCCGGAACTCAAGAGTCGACCAACCCTGACTCATCTCCGATGATCACCCAAGTAGGATTTGAAGAGTATGTACATGAAGATGCAATTGAAGCAGCCCAATATGGAGAAAGAATCTATGATGGTACAACTTGCCCCAATTGCTCCAGCGCACGTATGGTCAGAAACGGTACTTGCGATGTCTGTCTCGATTGCGGCACCACAACCGGTTGCTCATAATTGAACGACACGTAAATTTTTAGTGGTTTATTATTTGATGGAAATAATAAATTAAAATAAAAAGCTGCTCTAAGCGGAGCAGCTTTTTTAGTATAGCAGTAGGAAAGCTTTACGAATATGAAAGAGTTAAGTTGTTAATCGAAAATGTTGTCCGGATAAGAAAGGATTAGAGAGAATTAGAAATTTGTTTGATGATTGAAGCTACAACCGACTCAGGATCAGAGCGATCGTCATTTGCTATCACGATGTCAGCGTACTGATGATAAAGATCAATTCTTTCTTCATATAGATTGTAGAGGCGATTTTTATCTTCAGCTAGTAAGGGTCTTTCATGATTAGATATATCACGCATGATTAGATCAGGCGAACGATCAAGGAAAATGATCAAACCATTCTTTTTTAGATGAAGCATGTTTTCTTCATTTAAAATAACCCCACCACCGGTAGCAATTACAGTTTGCTTAAGCATTGAGATTTCTTTAATCACTTTGGTTTCAAGACTTCGGAAATAAGCTTCGCTTTTGGCAAACATTTCAGGGATTGTTTCCTCTGAATTTGCTTCCAGATAATGATCGCTATCCACAAAATCATAATTAAGCTGTTCGGCCAGTAAATTACCGATTGTGGTTTTTCCGCTGCCGGGCATACCGATTAAAACATAATTCATTCAGAAAACTCCGTTCAGATTAGAAATAGTAGTTTATTTAACTTAACTGAATTGAGAATAACTTACAAATTGAGCTTGAAGACAAATCTCTAAATAACTGATGATTTGCAGACCATAATCCTGTATGATTTTAACTTAGATACAATGCTTAGAAAGCTAATTAGGAAAACAAAATGGAAAATAATACACCGGGACTAAAAACCGGCAAAGTACATATTTATGCCGGTAACGGCAAGGGAAAGACAACTGCTGCAGTAGGGCTAGCTGTGCGTGCTGCAGGCTACGGACTAAGAGTTCTTTTTATTCAATTCTTAAAATTTGGCGATTCATCTGAACTCAATATTTTGCGCAAGCTACCTCAGATAAAGGTACTCTCAGGCATGCCAACGCAAAAGTTTGTTTTTCGTATGAATGATCAAGAAAAAAATCAAACAAAAATCTGCAGCCAGAACTATTTTGAACAAGCAAAAAAACTGGCCGAAGAGAACCAAGTAGATCTAATAATCTTTGATGAGATTTTAGATGCAATTGGCACGGGAATGTTGGTCGAGCAAGAATTAATCGATTTTATTCAGAAAAAATCGCCCCAAATAGAGCTGGTCATAACAGGACGTAATCCTTCGCAGGAATTGATTGAGCTTGCAGATTATTATTCTGAAATATCAGCTATAAAGCATCCTTATGAAACTGAAAACTTAATTGGACGCAAGGGAATTGAATTTTAGTATAATGTCTGACGAAAAATTAGCATTGAAACAAAAGGTAATAAACAAATAACTTAGGAATAGTCATGAAGAAAAAGTTTTATTTAGCTCACCTTTATCCTGATTATCTAAATTTCCCCAGAGATAGTGATAATCCTAATTTTCTTAAACGAAGAGCTATAGAAACGGGTCTGGAATTTGAAATTGATCATTTAACGATCGGTGATTTGTTTGATCCGGAAAAATACGATTTTGTTTTTATAGGTGGCGGAGCAGATAGTGCTCAACGCAAAGTTTCAGATGATTTAATTAAAATTAAAGGAGTATCGTTGCGTCAAGCGATTGAAGACGGAGTGGTTATGCTCTGTATTTGTGGTGGCTATCAATTGATGGGACAACGATATGTTGATCTGGAAGGCTATGAGATGAAAGGCCTGGGAGTTTTAGATCTCGAGACGATTGCAGAACCTGAACGGATTGCCGGTGATTTACAATTTGAAGCAGATTTACCGCTTGCAGATAGAATACTGAGCGGTATAGAAGAGCATGCGGGCAGAACCTATTTAGGAAAAAATGTGAAACCGCTAGGTAGAGTAATCCAAGGTTCTGGTAATAATGGGCTTGATAAGACCGAGGGCGTGCAATATAAAAATCTGATCGGTACTTATGCTCATGGCGGTTTTTTGCCAAACAATCCGCAAATTGCCGATTATTTAATCAAGCTAGCTAAACAACGTCAAGGTTTTGCAATGCCTTGAGAAACTTAATAAGATACTAATAATAAATTTGATAGAGATAAACATGGGAGAAAAAATGAAAAAATTTCAAGATATAGAATATAAAAGACCTGATCTGGATCAATTAAAATCAGAGTTTGCTACCATCCTTGAAGACTTTGTACAGGCCGAGAGCGGCGAAAAGCAATTAGAATTGATACGTCAAATGGACACCCTGAAAAACAACTTTTTGACTGAATATAGTATTGCCTACATTCGTCATACAGTTAATACAAAAGATGAGTTTTATGATCGTGAAATTGAGTTCTTTAATGAGAATATGCCGGTCTATGAGGAATTGATTGATCGTTTTAATCAAGCTGTACTCAAATCTGACTTTAAACCGGAAATAA
>JAAYKK010000027.1 GCA_012522435.1 Clostridiaceae bacterium
AGGATGGAGATAACTTTGCATATGATCGCATCCATGATGCAATGGGTGGAGGAACAACATCTCTCATCCAAAAACTGAATCGAGTTGCAGTACTTTCACAAAAAGTGAAAAAGATACCGGCAAACATGCCGCTGAGTGTTTATGGCCAGCTTATTTCAGAGAACACTTTTGAGGCACCCTACACCTTTAAAACGGAATATGCAGTTGATTATTCAAGTTATTCTCCATTGTTCAAAAATGATTTTATTTTAATTGATGATTATCGTCAGGTGACATTTGTGATTGAAGCTGAAGATGGCGGAGATCACGGGAGGTTTACAGGTCCTATTGATAAAATCACTCTAGATTCTTATGAAGATACCGAAGTTCCCAATAATGTTGTCGGATTAAGGATGGGACAAAGTATGAACGATGCAGGACTTGTGATACCTGCTTATGAGGTAGACTGGAATGACGGCTGGAAAGTTAAAGAAATTCAAGATGAATATGGTAACCCTATCACTAAGTCTGAATTGTTGGCTGCTAAGGTCAATGAAAATCAAACTTACACGATTGTACTATATCAGAATTACAAGGATGTTGTGGTACCGGCAATCTGGTATCCGGTGGATAAGAATACTAATGAAATAATTCCGGGACTTAATGTTAAACCAACATATCCCGATATGTTTCCGAGACCTGAAGTGGCACGAGTAAATGATGAAGGTATTTATGAAATAGATCTGATGGGCGTACCTAAACCAACCTCTGAAGGCACCTGGACCGGTAACAACTTTATGTATACCGGAGGATTATGGTTTACCAATCGTTTCCACCGTATCGTTGCTCGGGGATATAATACGTATGAATTGGACCAAGGAGCATGGCAACCGGGAAGCACGGTACGGCGTGTAGTTTATGGAACTTATGATGCAACAGGTATGTACGATATGGATCAGGGTGCATACAAAGGCTTACACGGTATGTTGAAAGCCCCCTATCAAGAAGGTGAAATAATGCATCTTTATATAGCGACCAAAACGGAAGAAGTCAGTCTTTCAAATCCTGAATTCAAATCCGGTAGTGTTGTTATTGACAGTACCATGTCTGATTCTGATATCCGGGATGCGCTGTTCGACCATGTTGTCAAAGTTGAATACATAGAAATGTTAACCTTTAATAATGTTGAGTTAAATCTAAGTGAACTTGATAAACTCTTCCTCTTCCAATACACAACAGAAGATGATGGAGAATTCTTAAAAGATGGGGAATTTTACAAAAACTTTATAAGTTCATCACTGCAGGATCTTCCTCCGGGAAAATATGAAGCAGTCTTTCCAATCTATTGGGATGAGAATATTCCTGAAATGTCTAGTGCACCGCAAATTTTCTCTCGGAACCGTTATAAGTTTGATGATACATTCCATTTTACATTTACTATACAGGAACCTCTTGAGTTAGCAATAAAAGGTGAAAAAATACTCAGCGGAGCAGGTAAAACCTGCGCTGATATCAGCGCAGGTTTGTTTAGCTTTATTGTGATACCGGATCCGGATAATCCTGCTGGTGTGACGGGAATTCCAACAGGAAATGTAGGGGTCCTTGATGGAGGGGAAATTGATTTTGGTAATTGGAGTTTTTACAAAACAGGAATATACAAGTACACAATTTCTGAGAAAGATCCACCTGCCGAATATACTAAAGGGCAAGACGTCATCATGACTATTGATGTCAGTATTAATCCTGATACTGGTTCACTGTCAGGATTCGTGAGTTATTCGTCCGGGGAGAATCTCCAATTTGAGAATATTTATACGGAGCCTACACCTACGTCTTCGCTGCCACCAACACCTTCATCTACACCTACCGAACCTGAGCCGGATAAAACGACACAACCAATTAAAACAGATCCAAAGCAAGAAACTACAGTATCAACTCAGCTACCTACAGAGAAGATTTCTCTAACATCAAAAACTAGTGATGCGCCGACACCGAGAACCGGTGAAATTGGTAGTCAGATGATAATAGGTTTGTCTTTATTGCTAGTAGCAGGTGTATTGATCTTGATCCGAACTATTCGCAGACGAGTAAAAGATTGATGGCATAAGTAATAAATAATAGTATTAACATAAAAAATCATTGTCAGAGGTATCTTCACCATTTATATAAATGAGAGGATACCTCTTTATTTTGTAAAAGATCAGATAAATTCAGCTAAACTCAGTTGAGAATGTTGATCAAGTTATGATTTAGATTGTTACAATACGATTCTTAATTTAAATTAAGAATTATAGCTTTTACAAAATTTAGTTTTTCTATTATCGTATTAAAGATTTGAAAATTATTAATATGTATTAGAAAGAAAACAAATAATGTCCAAAACAAAAAAATACAATAAACTCTTTGGAGGATTGCTGATTCATTCACTAATCCTGTCTTTTTCACCCTTGCTTTTTCGAGCATGGACTGATGATCTCAATATAGTACTTACATTGGCTACAGTTGCAGCTTTTGTACCGATTTTTCTCAGTATGGGAAAACAGGAATTTTTTAAACAATTAACAGAGAAAAGGGAAAAGGTAAATCCGATAATGTTGATTCTATTGCTGTTGGCTCCAATGGGCACCAATATAATTGGGGCTATGTTGGGAATCGGCATGAATAAATTATTGGCTTTAGCAGGTTTATCTATAACTCAAACCGGAGCCGAAATGGCAAAAGAAGTAGCGGAATCTCCCGGATTTTTCCTAGCTCTTTACACATGTTTAATTGCGCCGGTTTTTGAAGAATTTGCTTTCCGAAATAATCTTTTACGAGGTATGGAGAAACCCAGACCTTGGTTAGCAGTGATTCTTTCAGGAGTGATGTTTGCTTTAATGCATGGTAATCTTGAACAAAGTGTGAGCTTGATTGCTACGGCGATTTTCTTCTCTTATTTAGCAAAACGTTATTCAATGTGGGTGCCAATAGTTGCTCATATTGCTAATAACACGATTTTTTATATTTTCAGCGCATTCAAACCTGCTGCCGGATCATTACTGGATACAGTGAATAACATTATTACTTTTGGTGGAATTATAGCCTTTATTGTTGTTTTAATTTCAGCTATTAGATATATCATTAAGGATATTCGTGGAGCGAAAATTGCTGATCCAAACTCTGCTCAAGAATCTGAGCAAATAAGCATAGATACTCAGAAAAAGCCTGCCTATGTCAAAAATATTTTCTTTATCCTTTATTTCGTTTATTGGCTTGCGATGATAGTTTTAAACGATTTTGTGCTTTAATCAAAATTGATTTGCTATTTAATAATAAATTTCTAATGGGTCAGGGAGAGATTGTTACCTAAACCCATTAGAAAGTAAGAGAGTTGATGAACTGCCTGTTATTTAAATAACAGGCAGCCCATAGGTATGTGATATGTTTAAGATTAGCCTTGTTTGGCTTTTAATTCTTTAAGATTATTAACAGATTCGACAATGGAATCAGCTAAGGCGTCCATATCGTTTCTATTTCCGATATTTAATGAAGTGTTGATTGTGACACGATCACTCAATACGTCCATTAATTTCATTTCCTCATCAAAAAATTCTTCGATTAGATCACCGACATTGCAAGCCCAAGTACCATTCTCAACAATCCCAATAGTTCTGTTTTGTAAGTTCAAGGCTTGCATATCCATCAGGAAATTTTTCATGGGAGGATAAATGCCAAGATTGTAGGTAACACAAGCAATTACAATATGAGAATATTTAAAGCTTTCTGCAATTAATTGGGAAACCGGTGTACTTGAAACATCATATACTTTTACATCTTTGACACCTTTTTGCACGATATCATTGGCCAGTTCTTGGGAAGCATTTTCGGTATTGCCGTACATTGTTGCATAAACGATTAATACACCGTGCGCCTCCGGTTCATAGCTGCTCCATTTGTCATATTTTTCTAAAATATAACCTAAATTTTCACGCCAGACTAAACCATGCAGAGGACAGATCCTCTGGATTGGCAAGCCGCTTGCTTTTTTCAAGACATCTTGGACAAAAGGACCATATTTGCCGACAATATTTGTATAATATCTTCTGGCTTCGTCAAGCCAATCGCGTTCAAAATCAACTTCATCAGCAAACATTTTTCCGTCAATGGCACCAAAAGAGCCGAAGCCGTCTGATGAGAAGAGTGTTCCGTCATATGTGTCAAAAGACATGATTACTTCAGGCCAGTGAACCATCGGAGCTTCCACAAAAGCAAAAGTATGTTTGCCAAAGCTCATGGTATCGCCCTCTTTTACTTTAATCAGGCGATCTTCAGGAATGTCATAGCCGATTTGGCGCATGATATCAAAAGCTTGCTCGCTACTGATAATGGATAGTTTGGGGTAACGCAGGCAAACTTCTTCAATTGCTCCGCAATGATCAGGTTCCATATGGTGAATTAACATATAGTCTAAGTCACGACCATCCAAGACGATTTCAATCTTACGTAAATAGTCACGGGTTATTGCCCAGTCAACTGAGTCGATCAAGACGGTTTTTTCGTCCATTAATAAATATGAATTATAAGAAACTCCGTCAGGAATTGGAAACATATTTTCAAACAATTCTAAACGATGGTCATTTCCGCCAACGAAATATAAATCATCTGTTATTTTTCTAATGTTATACATTTATTTATCTCCTATCTTTAGAAAAAGGTCTTTCTTAATAAGTTAATTAAAAAATCTTATTGTCTATCTGCAGGATATTTTTCCTCGATGAAGTCCGCTTTGACTGTTTGACATTCAGGACATTCCCAATTATCGGGCAGATTTTCAAAAGTTAAGCCGGGATCAATTTCTCCTTCAGGATCTCCGAGTTCAGGATCATACTCATAACCACAACCTGTACAGACATAAACGCCGTAAGCCGGTGCGAGTTTTCTCGGTTTGGCTTTTCTAATTCTTTTCATCGGCGGAGCAGGTTTTTTCTCTTCTGTTCCGAAGGCTTCGATTAAGAGAGGCATTATTTCGTTAAGATCACCAACAATGCCGTAATCACAATTTTTGAAAATTGCTGAACCGGGATTGTTATTGATAGCTACGATTGTACCTGCATCTTTGATACCTTTAAGATGTTGAACAGCACCTGAAATTCCCAATGCGATATAGAGATTACCTTTAAATTTTTGGCCTGACATTCCGATATAACGTTCTAGTGGTAATAAATACATACTTTCAGCAACCGGACGTGAAGCACCGATTGAAGCGCCTGCAGCATGAGCCAGTTGTTTTGCCAGTTCCATATTATCTTCCGAGCCAATTCCTTTACCAACACTGACTACTCTGTCTGAATCAACAATTGGAGTATTAAGATCGATCCCAACTGTAAAATCAAAGCCGTCTTTTTTCAGATTTTCTACCAATATGTCAACGGCTTCTTGAGCAGTATCGGTTTGAATCATTTCTCTTTTTCGTACGCCTGTAATCGGCTCAGCTTTTTTGGCAGCTACACCGCCTGCTGATTTTTTACTTTTAGGCATTCTACCAATTAAGTTAGCAGAAATAACTAATCTTTGGATTTCATTTGTTCCTTCATAAATTGTGGTAATCTTGGCATCGCGGTAGAAACGTTCGACATCCATACCCTTCATATATCCGCTACCACCATGGATCTGTAAGGCATCGTCTACAATTTTCATGCAGACATCGGAAGCGTATTGTTTAGCCATTGCAGCCTCAACAGAATATCTGAGCTCATTATGTTTCATTTCAGCTGCTGAATAGACTAAGAATCTGGCTGCTCTTAATTGAGTTGCCATATCAGAAATTTTGAATGCAATACTTTGTTGTTGAGCGATTGGTCTACCGAATTGAATACGTTCTCTGGCATATTTTAAAGCTGCTTCATAGGCACCTTGTGCGATACCTAAAGCTTGAGCTGCAATGCCGATTCGCCCTCCATCCAGCGTTTGCATTGCAATTCTAAACCCTTGACCTTCTTGTCCTAAAAGATTCTCTTTAGGAACTTTAACATTATTAAAGTGTAATTCTGCAGTTGTAGATGAGCGAATACCTAATTTGTCATAAGGATCACTAAAAGTGAAACCTTCCCAACCTTTTTCCACGATGAAAGCAGATATTCCATGGGTTCCGATATCCGGAGTAGTTACTGCAAAAACAATATAAATGTCTGCTTTGGGGGCATTGGTAATAAAGATTTTACTACCATTGAGAATATAATGATCCCCTTCCAGAATGGCTGTAGTCTGAGTTCCGCTGGCATCACTTCCTGCTTCTGTTTCGGTGAGCCCAAAAGCTCCGATTTTTTCACCTTTTGCCATGGGCACTAAATACTTTTCTTTTTGCTCTTTTGTTCCATATGCTTCGACCGGATATGCTCCAAGCGAGGTATGTGCAGATAAAATAACTCCGACCCCGCCATCTACACGAGACAGTTCCTCTACTGCAATTGCATAAGAGATTACATCTAGTCCGGCACCTCCATCTTTTTTTGAATAAGGCAATCCCATCCAGTTGTTTTCACCGATTTTCTTAACAATTTCATCTGGGAATTCATTGTTTTGATCCAAAGCAAATGCGATAGGCTTGATTTCATTTTCCGCAAATTCGCGAATTGCCTGACGCAAACTCTCATGATCTTTTGTAGTTTGATACAGCATGTCCATCTCCTTTAGTTCCTTTAATAAAATTTACTGCATGCACTATCCTGTTTTATAAACCAGAAAAAGTTCCTGTAACAAAATAAAACATACAGTATTTCCAACAATATTTAGTCTAGAAAAGCTAATTATTTACTTAAATAATAGGAATAATATGGACACTTGTCACAAAAGATTTTCGAAGACGTTTTTTCTGGAACAAATGTTACAATAAATTGAACTAATAAAAAAATCACCAAAAATTATTTTTTAAATTATGAGAAGTGAACAAATACTTAAAAATAATAAAAGTATTGTCTAAGAATTTTATTATTTTTATAGAGCAGATCCAAGCTAATAGTTTATTTGAATCAATATTCTAAATCTCCTTGATAACTATTGATCCCACCTAAATCAAAAACAATCTGATAACCCAGATCAATTAAGTTTTTAGCTGCAGTTGCGGAACGGTTGCCACTTCGGCAATAGACTAATACGATATCATTTTGACCGGGTACTATTTCAGAAATTCTATCGGTTAATTCATTCAGAGGGAGCAATGTGCTACCCGGAATGTGCCCTTCTTGATACTCCTCTTCGGTTCTGACATCAATCAAATGCGTATTTTCCGGCAGATGCATTAACAGACTATTTGCTCCCCAGGTTAGATCGGCTTTAATCACAGAAGGTTTATCCTCACTAATCCGGATTTCCACAGCAGATGCTTGAGCAGGGTAGGATTCCCTAATAATAGGTTCGATCTTTAAAGCTACCCTAGTTCCAATCGTAGGTTCAGTGGTACCTTGCGGCAGATCAATGCTTAATAAATCATTGGCTAAGTGATTAAAAGCGTTTTGATTTACTTTAGTGATAAAATAAGTTCCGTATCCTAAATAAACAGCTTCGAGCTCAACTGCCTCTACATTATCATCTGAGACATCAGAAATATCTTGATTATTATCAGGAACAACTTGCTCAGAATTATTTTTTGAACAAGCAACACTTAGACTGATTAGAGTTATGATCATGAACAAAGTTAGAATTTTTTTAATATTTTTCATTTTACCCTCATTATTGTTAGTAAGATTGTTATGCATTTACTGATGATAACGGTTTGCCTTGAACATAATCTTAGATTACTCTAGTAATATTTTACTACAATTTTCTGTTTTAACGAACTGTTTTAGTGTAAAAATTTTGGTGTCGTTGTGATTCGGAACACAATCAGTCTGTTCTGTTCCATTTTCCAAGTGTGCTAAGCAAAACATTGGTGTGCTTGATATTTTGAACACGAAAACTCTGAATTTGTTAGTTTCTGTTCTATTTTTCAAGCGTGCCAAGTATAAATTTGGCGGGATTGATATTCCGAACACGAAAATTCTGAATTTGTTATTTTCTGTTTATTTTTCAAGCGTGCCAAGTAAAAATTTGGCGAGGTTGATATTCCGAACACGAAAGATTTGAATTTGTTAGTTTCTGTTCTATTTTTCAAGCGTGCCAAGTATAAATTTGGCGGGGTTGATATTCCGAACACAAAAACTTTGAAATTGTTATTTTCTGTTCTATTTTTCAAGCGTGCCAAGTATAAATTTGGCGAGGTTGATATTTTGAACACAAAAGCTTTGGATTTTCCAATAAATCTTTTGTTTCCACTAGGACTTCTTCACTCTCACAATCCTAAAACGCTAATACGATATAATCATTACCAGTCTAAATAAGTTTACTTATCGATCTTTGTATTCTTCATGAAGAATACTATAGATTGCAGCATCCACAATACCTTGATTACTGAAGTCTGCCTGTCTCAACGTACCCTCGTATTTTAAGCCACATTTTTCCATTACTTTACCTGAATGAGGATTGTTCGGATCGTGTTGTGATTCAATACGATTTGCCCCAACTTTCTCAAATAAAAACGGAATGATAGCAGAAAAAGCTTCGCTGACTATACCCTGATGCCACCATTTTTCCCCGATACAATATCCAATATGAACCAGATCAAGTTCATCATTTTTTGAGACAACACTGATTGAGCCGATTGGCTCATTTATTTCTTGCAATACGATTGCCCATTGATAAAAATCCGGTTTTTCATAACGCATAATCCAATCTTTAATAATGTCTTCTGTTTCTAAGATTTCTGAATGAGCTTTCCAGCGCAGATATTTTGTCACAGCTTGATCCGACATCCAATTCTGAAAAGCAGCTTTGCTGTCGGCAATTAAAAATGGACGCAGTAACAATCGTTTAGTTTCGATGATTTGAGTTCCTTGATGATTCATTATAGATCCTACTCATTTATTTGAATTTATTTGGCTTGACCAAATTTTGAATATTGTAGTTTATCTAATGAGGATCTTCAATGTTGGAGTTTAAGTAACAATCAGACAAGAAAGGTGCATCTGCTCAAAATTTAAGGTTGGACCAAGATAATAATGCTCAAGCTTAAAAAGTGTGTAGGAACGCAAAAACCAAAATAGAGTACAAAACCCTACGACAGAATAGTCTAAACCAGCTCATTTAAGCTGATTTAAATTGATCATCGTATAGCTGCGGTCTCTGATACGTTCGAGGGGCTCGGATTGGTGAGAACTAATTATCATGCTGGCGCCTCGCTCTTTAATTTCAAGCAGCATGTTTTCTAACAATTCGACTGCTTGATAATCTAGACCGCTGAAGGGTTCGTCTAAAACATAAAGATCGGCTTTGTAGGATAAGCAAATGGCTAATTGCAATCTTCGTCGCATGCCGATTGAAAATTTGCGGACTTTCTTTTTCTTATGTTCAGTCAAGCCAAATTTTTCTAAATAATAGTCAGCATCATCTTTATGAGAACCTTTCATTGAACTGAACAGATATAAATTATCAAGGGCTGTCATTTCTTCAGCAAGTTGCTGATTCTTGCTCAAGCTAAGCACATATTTATAAACATCCTTAAAGTACAAACGATAAACTTCTTGAAAATCAGACATAGCCACTTTTTTTCTGCCCCCTCATTTATAAGACAAGCAAAAGGAGAAAACGTTACATTAAAGTTTAGCCATTGAATTCAGGATGATTTTGCAGAAATTCTGAATTTGCTGTTAATAGTTGTTTATAGTATCTATCATAGGCCGGGCTGATTTTCCTCAATAAGGGAATAACTGTTTCGTGATAAGAAGTTTCTTGAAAATAGGTTTTCAGTTTTTCTTCAATCTCATATAAAGGAGTGGCTTTGTAGAGCTCAGAATTTTTATAATCAAAATAGGTTTGGAGGTTCTCTTTGTTTTGTTCAAACCATTGTTCTACATTATTGATCGCAGATTGCTTTTCAAGTTCTAATTGATCAAAGAATTCTAGATCAACGTTATTCGTACTTTCTGCTAAGTATTGTTCTTGTTCGTTAGTTAAATCCAGATTGGGTAGTTTATCCAAGAAAAAAACTAATTCTGCAAAAGCAGACTTTTGGCTAGCTGTTTGCAGAGGAATTAATAAATAGTTCAGATAATGATTGATAAAGATTTGACCAAAATATCCGGGGAAAATTTGCTCAATCCGATCAGCAATTGTAGCTGTCTGATTTATAGATTCTGCTAATTCTGCTAATTTGTCAGAATAGCCCTCTTTTAGATATTGCTTGAAGAGTTCCAGTTTCTTCGCATTGATTTTTAATTGCAATTCACGTTGTCGAAGAAGTGACCACGAAATAGATTCTTGTTGCTCTAATTGAAAAATCTCTTTGATTTGATCAACGGACAAATCTAGACTGCGCAAAAATGCAATTTGCTTTAATTGTTCAACCCCTATTTTAGAAAAATCTCGATAACCATTCTCTAAAATAGTTGGTTTAATCAAACCTTTTTGCTCGTAATAGTCGATCGCTTTTCTGGTTAGACCTGTAATTTTAATAACTTCGTTGATTAGCATATTTGCACCACCTCTTATTACAATCCTAAACCCTTACCCAAGGGTCAAGTCAAGCTAAGAAAAACTTTTTATTTTGATTATTAAAGTCGAGGAATGATTCTAAAACATATATAATAGTTATAGTACAGAGCCAAAGAGATATCAGAATAATTATAGAATGAACGATATTCAGCTCATTACTTGTGGGAGGTCATATGCAACCGGTTTTCTCGATAGTGATTCCTTGTTATAACGAAGAGATTGTAATTACAGATTGCCATCGTAGATTGAGCGAGGTAATGCAAGGCCTGGGAGAAAGCTATGAGCTAATTTTTGTCAATGACGGTTCCCGTGATGCTACACCTGTGATCTTAGATCAGTTGTCAGAAAATGATCCTCATGTACGTGTAGTTCATTTTGCCCGCAATGGAGGGCATCAAATTGCGGTGACTGCCGGTGTGGATTACGCAAGCGGAGAAGCTATAGTTATCATAGATGCAGACTTACAAGATCCGCCGGAAGTTATTCCGGAAATGGTCGAGAGATGGCGGGCAGGTGTTCAAGTCGTATATGGAAAAAGACGTAGCCGTGCCGGAGAAACTTGGTTCAAAGAAAAAACAGCCGAATTGTATTATCGCTTGATGCAGAATCTGACCGATGACAAGTTTCCACGCGATACCGGTGATTTTCGCTTAGTAGACAAACAAGTTGCTGATGTGGTGCGAGCCATGCCCGAGCATAGTCGCTATTTACGCGGGATGTTTGCATGGGCAGGTTTTAAACAAGAACCTCTATTATATGATCGAGATAAGCGTTTCGCCGGTGAGTCACATTATTCAATAAGAAAAATGTTAAAACTTGCCATAGACGGTATCCTCAGCTTTTCTAACAAACCTTTGAAATTACCGTTGATCTTGGGTGTGTTTTGGACTATTGCAGGATTAGTTACGATGCTGGTATTGCTTATCATGAATCTGACCGGATATCCGGTTGGTCTCTGGTGGCTTGCTGCTTTAATGATGGTCTTAAGCGGTTCCATACTTGGTGTTCTGGGAATTATAGCCGGCTATATCTCGCGTATCTATGAAGAAGCAAAAGGACGACCTTTATACATTGTGGAGAGAACCACAGGTTTTCCAAAAGAAGGTCAACAATAAACCAATATCTATTATTCAAAGAATATTAACCAGATCAATAATTAAGGTGTTATTACACGATAAATCTTGATCGATTCGCTATCGTATATCTGATTGAAATGTGTCATAAAGTAATCTGTGTCCAAGTCATAAAACCTTCGTTCGTTATGACCGATATAGACCAGATCTATTCCATAATGTTCATACAATGAAAAATTGTTTTCCGGATCTTCCAGCATTAACTTCACATCCCGGCGACGTTCACTCGTATCAATGCCGTGGAAATAGAGGAAGGTGTCAGAGCCACAGAGGATGTTGCGTCCGGTCAAACTTGATACCGGATTTAGGTGCCAATTGGCATCAGTTAAAAACAAGACATCGGTTTCTGTATCTTGCTTAATGTATTCCGCAGCTTCAATCTCTTCAGATCCGAAAAGCAGATAGTTGCTACGTACTTCACGAATAATTGTCATGCTTGAACTTAAGAAAGTCGTCAAAGCCAACCAAAAGCAACAGAGCGAGAGTGCTACTTTTGCTAAACCGCCAGACTTCTGTGTAGAGGATACGTAACTAAATAGTGTGATGGATTGGCTTACAATCGCTAAAAAGATCAAAATCAACAGGAACCAGAACATCTCCTGATTAATACTCAAAACTTCACTTTGATATTGACTAAAAATTTGTTTAAGCAGGATTGAACCCATTATGAAAACTACTGCTAATGAGGTAGCGATGAGTAAGAATTGTTTATTTTTTTGATATTTATATTGCCCGTATAAGATTTGGACCAGTAACCAGATAATCATCAAGAGTAGCAAAAGTATGCTGAAAGAGGAGCTAAATCGGATTTTGAACGTAGTTGCTTCTTTTACTTGTAATAATTTGATGAGCCAATATCCAAATATGATTAATAAGATTAGAAGTGTTGCTTGTATATAACTGCGATAAATAACGTTTGACTCTTTTTCTGTGGTCAGTGCATGATTGATTCGTCTATAACTAAATGAAACAAAACGTGCAATCAAGCCACAGAGAAAAGCAAAACTTACAAAAATCAGTTTATTATTATCATAAGTATTTGGCTGAAAAACAATCAATTCAGCAAGACCCCAAAGAACAAGCGGCCCCGACATAATGTGCCGATCGCGTTTAGTTAGGCAGCAAAAAGCAGGTACAGCCAGAAGAAAGAGCCAGCCCCAATTTTTTATATAAAAGCAGAAGAAGTTATCCAGCTCATTGGCCCAGTTAAAGTGAAATCTAACCATAGAACTTTCAGAGACTTGGACAAAAGTGAATGCTATTAGCTGAGGCAGTGCCGGTAATATTGCACCACAACTATAGATTAACCAACCTCGGACTCTTTCCATGCTAAACGTACCCTTTCTGAGCTTAGCTATCAGTTCTATTGCCAGATAAGTTGCACTAATCACTCCTAAGGCAAGAAATGAATGAGTGTGAATTAGCGGTAAACCTCCTGCCAGGATTGTGAGCGGAATAAGGCTGCGTTTATTATCCTGAAAAGCCCAATCCAGCAAGAGATACAAACAAGGAAAAAGAATAGCCCAGCCGAAAAGTGTAGCTCGCTGAGGAATTAGCATGTCTACGATCGGGTTGACCCAGCGCAGTCCGATTGCGGGTAAGTTTGTAGGTGTCTGATAAAAACCGTCCAATATAATTTGCAAATTATTCTCATTAAACGAATCTAAAAGACGTTGTAGAACTGTGGCTGAACCACTGCCTAAATCGAAAAAATAGGCAAAGCCGAATCCGCTCCCAAAGAAAAATAGCAGTGTTGCTAAGACTGCTCTGCCTCTGCGTTTCAGCCATTGCTCAAAGAAGAAAAACACACCTAAAATGACCATTGCGTAAGCATAGAGGGCAGAGATTAAATAGGCTTGTCTTAAATTGCTCCCGAGTTGTAATAGGGTGGAGGCTGAAGTTTCAGAAAGAAAAGGATAGTTGACGGCCTGCCCGGCAAAAATACTATATTCAGGCGGGAAAACACCTTGCTCAGCGATACTTGAAATGAAGCCAAGATGCATCGAGAGATCGCCAAAGGTGGTTTGTCCTCCAAAATAGCCTTGCTCATCCTGACGTAAGATATGAGTTGAAAATAGATAATAGCCAAGCATAAAGATTGCGGTCAGTACAATAAATTGCCACTGCTTGGAGAATTTTGGTCCGGCCAATCTATCCGGTTTGTTTTTGCGCCTTTTGACAAGAAAAGCAGAATATGAACCTATTGCGACAACCAAGATCAGTGCTAAAATCTGAACAGTCAGTGTAAATCCTAGAAAAAAGGCAAGTAAAGCGGGCAACCAAGTCCATAAAAACAGACCGAACACTAATCCCAACCAGATCCGGTGTTCTAACTTATGAGTAGGAAAAAGAGCCTCGGAGATAAATATACCTGAGATAGCAAAGATTATTACATAAACTAGAGATAAGAACATAATTAACCTCGCCAAGAATTAATTTGCAACAAATATCCAGTCGGGCAACCAACGCAGATATTTGATGACAAAGCTTTGCTCGACAGGTGTTCCTGCCAGTATGGGATAAAACAAAATAAAAAGTCCGAAAACAAGCACAGCGTATATACAGGTACCTATCAGAAAAGTACGTTTTGCAACACGTTTTTTCCACTGCATCAAACTTTGAATGATCAGTAAAATCGCAAAAGGAACACTTGGGAAATAATGATAAATAAAAGTCAGTCTACTGACAAAAACCCAAGGTAGATAAACTGCTAAATAACCTATAGTAAGGAAGCTGGTACTGTATAATTCTTCGTGTGTTAAGTCGGTTGTTGATTTTCTTAAGTGGTTTTTAAGACCGGTTGAATTTCTAGCAAGACTTGATTTGGATCGCCTGAACAAGAGATAGAGTTGATATATAAAAGCCGGGACACCTATCCACCAAATGAGGGGATTTCCAAAAGTGCTGATGCCTTCTCGCAGAGTATTGCTGACAACCCGAGAATAAAACCAAACAGGACGGATCATAATTGGCCACTCAAACCAAAGCGAGGAGAAACTATGTTCCACATCTAACATACTATGATAATTGAACATATTTGTTTGATTGGCCACTGCTTTGTTCAATAAACCGGGATTTACCGGATCTACAAAAGGTAGATAAGATAATAAATAGATTGCCAATGGAATTACTATAAAAAAGATCAGACAGAAACCGATCGTCTTTACAGTGTAGGGTAAAAAGTTCTTCAGGATTTTATCATGTGACATAGTTCCGGTACGACCATGGGGTGAGGCCTTGGCGTACAGATACTCCTTATATCGTTTCAGGAGATGGGCAAAAAACAGGACAGCAAGTCCTGCTGCAGCATAAATGCCGGACCATTTGCAGGCAATAGCAAATCCCATGGCAATACCGCAGATACCTAAGGGAATGAAAGTTTTTCTGAGACCTTGATCGTAAAAGCTGATCGTACAGTATTTATACATGAAATAATACATCACAATAATAAAAAAGGTTACATAGACATCGATCGTGGCGATTCTTGTCTGAACGAAATGCATAAAATCAAAAGCGAATAACCAGCAACTTAAGGCGGCCGCAGTTGTACTTTTAGTGATTCTTTTTCCGAAGAGATATAAAAAAGGCAACATGAAAATACCGAATAAAGTTCCGATTATCCTCCAACCAAATGGATTCATTCCAAAGAGAGCGATACCTAGCGAAATAAATATTTTACCCATAGGAGGGTGGGTATATTCATAAGTGGGCAACCCATGCAAGTATTCGTAAGCGGTACGAGCATGGTAGATTTCGTCAAAATACATGCTGTTGCGAAAACTTGCTACTTGAGGATGCAAGCTACTTTCGTCAAACAAAGTTTTGTATTCTGATGCATTTTCAGGTAGAACTACATTGCCCTTGTCATCCAAAAAGGTCAATTCAATCACTGAAGCATTTAGGCTGTGCAAAGTTAATTTTGCAAATCTTACTTTTTCAGGTAAGGAGGTATTTGACCAAGAAAACACATTTTGCCAAATAATCTGCTCAGTATAATTCCAATCATCTTCTGTAGCTTGACCGGTTTCCAGAGTAAAACTTATATCATGGGGTGGAGCAATGTAATATGAAAGTATTTGCGGCTGTGCATCTTCCGGAAATTGTAAAACAATGCTGTCATCTTGCTGCATTTCATATCTAGTCAGAGGAGCTTTTTGGTCACCTAAATCATAAAGAGCAAAAGAAGAATAAACGATCATTATTGCTAAGAGAAGTATTAAATCAAGCTTGCTAAAAGACACTTTTGGAGAACTGGGAATAGGAGCAGAAGGTTTGAACAAGAATCTTTTTAACCGGTTAATTAATTTTGAGTCTTTTTCTTGAGAATTCTTCATTAAAGCAAACTTTAAACCATTTTCTTCTGCTAAATATCTGTTGAAGGCATACAAAAAATAAAAAAACAATAAGAACATTCCGGCTGAAACCAGCAAGATAATAGGAACTCGAGAATTATAATTCGCAGGATCATAGAAGTAAAGCACATGTGCTGCATTGTAATAGTGCAAGACTGCTAGACCGGTGAAACAAACCCACAAAGCTTTGGTCGGCTTATAGATAAAAGCAAAGAGGAGCAGAGCAAGTGCGGGATAGACGTAGCGTTCGTGCATCCGAACTGAGAAAACAAACATGGTAAAGGTAATAAAAACGCCCAGAATAAAATATTTTGCCTGATTGTTTTTCAAATATCTGCTGAGCAGAAAAACAAACACCACGATCAGAACGATAACAATACTTCCCCAAGTCTTAGCCGAGAAGAATAAAAATTTTGTATTTTGATCTGACCAATTCATTCCGATTAAAGACCAGAAGTTATAAGCATTGGCCGATGCATAGGGATAAGAACTCAAAGTCTTGAGATATTGCTTAAATACAGAATCTATACCGAATGGTAGGCAAAATACAATCATACCCAAAATCACTGCTAATCCGCCGAGCAAGTTTTGGTAGAAATTCTTTTTTTGGAATCCATTCAAAAACACCTGGTCCCAAATGCCGACTAATAAAAGCGGTGTGAAGATCAATGTTTGAGGCTTCAACAGCACACCGATAGCATAAACGATATATGCCGGTATCATTTTTTTGTCTTTGAGCAAAAGACACATCAGGATAACAATCAATGTGTGTGTAGCGTCTATTTGGCCCCAAGCTGAAGAGTTTAAGATGATTGCCGGAAGAAACAAATAGGTTGACATTAGTACAAGAGCTCGGCTTTGAGAGAAGTGTTTATTAGCTTCGGAGTAGATCAGATAACTACAAACAAGATCACAAATAATAGCCGGAATTTTGAGTAGCAAAATGTGCAGGTTTGAAAAGTGTTCAATTTGAAAAACTGAACGCAACAGTCCAACCAAATAGAGGACCAGCATATATAGAGGTGGATAGTCGGTGAAGACATCAGGCGAATAAAATTTGGAAGGTCCAACTTGATACATCCTATCTGCCCAAGCACTAAAAGCCTGTATATCATATGAGAAGCCGGTTTGGTTGATAGCAATAATAATTCGTAAGACCAAACCTGCAAGTAGAAGTGAAAAGACGATCAGACCGGAAAACTTTCGCTGCTTAGCATATTTAAATGCAAAAAAACAAATACACCCAAGGAGCAAAGAAACGATTGCAAAAAGGTGAATGTTAGACATAATATTTTTCCGATTCTATTGATAAAAAATTGTCGGCTCTGTATAAGTAATAATAACAAAAAGCATGAAATTCGTTAAGTTTTCAAAAGAAAGAAGTTAATTAAAATAGGATCTATACGTTCCAACTTAATTTGGAACAAACAGGTCCTGATTGCTAAGATTTATTGATAGATTTTATCTCAAACTATTACTTGTTTAATCTCAACTGTTCGCGGATTCTAATCAGTACAATTAATTTTTAGAGATGTGCATAATAAACACCGAATACTGCTAAAATAAATCCTAAACACAATAAAAGATATTCTGCAGTTTGAAAATGCAATTGCTTTTCTTCGTTTTGGCTATTCAGCATGTAGAGCAAAACATAGGGAATGCAGTCAATAAAATACAGAGCGCCAGCTTGGAAACCGCCGCAGGTACGATGTGTCAAGAGTAATAAAGCATGTAACACGAAGGTGGAATAAATCGTTAACTGTAATCCTGTCACTTGTTTTTTTGATTAGGTCATAGCCAAAACGAATTTGGAGACTAATCAGAATAGGATTAGCTAAAAACAGGGAGAAACCAAATCGGTTCATTTCGAGACTCCCCTGCTCAAATCGAAAAGGTAAACCTAGGACAAATGTTTTTATGTTTTTCGCTAAATGGTCTAGTGAAAATTGTACTCCACCTTGTGAAGAAAATTCAGGTAGGTGGTTGTGACCAAATTCGAAAATATTATCAAAACGAAGATAGTTATAAAAAGCGTAAATTGTTGCTATACTACACCCTATTATAATTCCGGCAGCATCTTCCTGATTGCTTCTTTAACCTGGGAAATATCTTTCTGAATACTATAATTATCGAGTGGAGTTTGTGGTTTGCGGACAACTTTTGTAGAGAGTTTATTTTTACGGACACCATACAATATCAGCAAGGAACCATAGAGTGCCTGAAAAGGCCTACATCCTACACTAAGAGCAAAACAAAATAGTGCTTCTATTAATAAAAATTGTGACTATAGAAGCGAAATAGATTTTGAGAGGTTTCTTATTTGTTCTGATATACAGGTATGCCAAAAAGAGTGGGAACAAAAACTTGGCGTAGTTGAAATTCGGAACAACTATAGGTTCTTTCTGTTCCATTTCGCAAGCGTGCCAAATCGATAGCTGAAAAAATTTGGCGTAGTTGAAATTCGGAACAAAGTCGAGTTCTTTCTGCTCCATTTTACAAGCGTGCCAAATCGATGGCCGAAAAACTTGGCGTAGTTGAAATTCGGAACAAAGTCGAGTTCTTTCTGCTCCATTTCGCAAGCGTGCCAAATCGATAGCCGAAAAAACTTGGAGTGGTTGAAATTCGGAACAAAGTCGAGTTCTTTTTGTTCCATTTCGCAAGCGTGCCAAATCGATAGCTGAAAAACATGGAGTGGTTGATATTTGGAACAACAACTACAATAAACCCAAGCTACCTGACTAAATTAAGTGAATTCTCAAGTTAACTGAACCAACCCAATCAAACCATCAAACTACATCCTCCAACCAAAAAACCGACCCTCATTGAGAGTCGGTTTTAGATAATTAAGGATCTTTTAATTTTGCTTAACAATCGTCGAGTTATGGCGAGTTGTTAAGACTAATTACTATTAAAATGTGAATGCATCTTTGCCGGCATATTTTGCGGCTTCGCCCAATTCTTCTTCAATTCTGAGAAGTTGGTTGTATTTAGCAACACGATCAGAGCGTGAAGGTGCACCGGTCTTGATTTGACCTGCATTAGTTGCAACTGCAATATCAGCGATCGTTACATCTTCAGTTTCGCCTGAACGATGTGAAACAACAGCGGTCATGCCGTGATCTTGTGCTAATTTGATTGCATCTAATGTTTCAGTCAGAGTACCTATTTGGTTAACTTTGATTAAGATTGAATTTGAAGCTCCTATCTCAATACCTTTAGCCAAACGTTCAGTATTTGTTACGAATAAGTCGTCACCAACTAATTGAACTTTATCGCCCAAACGTTCAGTCAAGATTTTCCAACCTTCCCAATCGTCTTCTGCTAAACCGTCTTCAATTGAAATGATCGGATATTTGTCGCACATTTCGACCCAGAAATCGACCATTTCTTCACGTGTTTTGAATACACCAGATTTCCAGAAAAGATAACCGTCTTTACCTTCAGCTTTTGCTTCTTCATACAATTCGGTAGTTGCAGGATCTAATGCGATGTAGAAATCTTCGCCCGGTTTATAACCTGCAGCTTCGATTGCTTTTACCAAATATTCCAGTGGCTGTTCGTCATTTTCAAAGTTAGGAGCGAAACCGCCTTCATCACCTACTGCGGTTGAATAACCGTCTTTTTTCAAGAGATCTTTTAAGGTGTGGAAAACTTCAGTTGTCCAACGAATACCTTCTTTGAAAGAAGGAGCGCCAACCGGCATAATCATGAATTCTTGCAGATTGATACTATTGTCTGCGTGTTTACCGCCATTGATAACATTGGACATCGGAACAGGTAATGTTGTGCCGTATAAACCGCCTAAATATTGATATAACTCAAGACCTAAACTGTTGGCTGCAGCCTGAGCTACTGCTAAAGAAACTGCCAACATGGCGTTTGCACCAAGGTTACCTTTGTTATCTGTGCCATCTAAATCTAATAAAGTATTGTCGATTTCAGCTTGAGCAAATATATTCATCCCGATAATAGCGTCAGCGATTGTCTCATTTACATTTTCAACAGCTTTTTCTACGCCTTTACCCATGTAACGATCTCCGCCATCACGCAATTCGACCGCTTCATGAGCACCTGTAGATGCACCTGATGGAACGGCTGCTCTGCCAAAAGCGCCTTCATCGGTAATAACTTCTGCTTCAATTGTTGGATTGCCACGAGAATCTAAAATTTCACGTGCAAATACATCGATAATAATACCTTCTTGAATCATTTGGAACCTCCTTGAATGTCCGTAACTTGATAATTATTCTAAATACAGTTTGATCTGCATATTCATATGTAATTAATTATACATGATTGACGCTAGGATTATAAGTATGATTTTTTGCAAGATAAAATGAAACGAGAATTATTATTAATGACTTTTGTTTTTATATTTCAAATAAACTTTGCCCATATGTTAATATTAATAATGCGAATTCACTATAAGGGAGTAGCTAAAGATGACGATCGAACAAGGCAAAATATTGGATGAGTTAAAGGATTTATTAGCTGAACGACGATTTATTGAGCTACGCAAACTCCTTCTTGAACAACATGAAAAAGATATAGCAGACTTTTTAGATGAACTTTCGCCGGATACTGCTGCATTATTGTTTCGTATGTTGCGTAAAGATCAGGCGGCAGAAGTATTTGCTTATTTAGACAATGATTCACAAGAATTCTTGATTTCAGCCTTTAGTGATCAAGAAGTATCGGAAATGATTGAAACCCTTTATTTGGACGATGCTGTTGATATGATTGAGGAACTTCCGGCAAATGCTGTTAAACGTGTACTCCAATTGGCAACGCCCCAAACAAGAAAATTGATTAACCATTACTTAAAATATCCTGAAGACTCTGCCGGATCAATAATGACCAGTGAGTATACAAGGCTGACTAAAGGGATGACGGTCAAGGAAGCAATTGAATACATTCGCCATTACGGGGAAGATCGTGAAACAATTTATACTTGTTATGTAACTTCTGCCTCCAGAATTTTGGAAGGTGTGGTTACAGTACGAGATTTACTTTTGTCAGATGATGATGATTTGGTTAAAGACATTATGGATCCTGATGTGATCAAAGTTTATACGACTGAGGATCAGGAAAGAGTTGCATTATTATTTCATCATTATGATTTTCTTGCTTTACCGGTTGTTGATATAGAGAAGCGTTTGGTAGGTATTGTAACGATAGATGATGCGTTAGACGTCGTTCACGAAGAAGCAACGGAAGACTTTGAAATCATGGCTGCTATGTCGCCCTCGGAGAAACCCTATCTCAAAACCTCAGTCTGGGAGCATGCGAAAAACAGATCAACTTGGCTGTTTGTTTTGATGATTTCCGCTACAATTTCCGGTGCCATTCTGAATCGTTATGAAAATGCATTTATGGTATTACCGGTCCTAGTTACCTTTATGCCAATGTTGACCGATACGGGAGGAAATGCGGGAAGTCAGTCGTCAACCTTGATTATTCGTGGTATGGCTTTGGATGAAATAAAATTTAGCGATCTCGGTATTGTAATCTGGAAAGAATTTCGGATAGGCATTCTGGTAGGATTAGGTTTAGCAATAGTCAATTTTCTACGCATTTACTTCTTGATAAAAGTTAGTTTTCCTGTTGCTCTTGTTGTAAGTTTGGCGCTTTTTATAACTGTGATTTTGTCAAAGCTCACAGGTTCAATATTGCCGGTTCTCGCACGTGCGGTTAATCTTGACCCGGCAATAATGGCTGCTCCTTTAATTACGACAATTGTTGATGCAGCTGCTTTGATTTTATACTTTCAAATTGCATCTCGATTATTGCATATAAGTATATAATCTTAGTTAACTCAATAGTTATCCGAACAAATGGCGTAAAATAGTTGTTGACGAAAATATGACCGGAAGTTTAAACTGTGTGGCATATAGCATGAGGTTAAGAGGATTTTAGATTGTAGGACAAGGTCTGTCTGATAACGACAATCATAAGTTCTCTGATATTGATTTAGTTATTGACGGAGGTTATTATGAGCGAACAAAAATTATCCCAATATCAAGAAACGGTACAATCTGTTAAGAAAATTGCTGAGGATTTAGGTTATAAAGAATCCGATTATATTACATTATTAAGTCCGGAAAGAGAACTGACTGTTTCTTTGCCGGTGACCATGGATGATGGTAGCGTGCGTGTTTATCATGGTTACAGAATTCAAGATAATAGCGCAAGAGGACCTTATAAAGGCGGTGTACGTTATCATCCGGATGTTGAAATTGAAGAAGTCAGAGATTTGGCTTTATTAATGAGTTTGAAGTGCTCTGTTGCTGATATCCCTTATGGTGGAGCAAAAGGTGGCATCACGGTTGACTCACGCGAATTATCTGAAACCGAGTTGGAGCGCTTGACTCGCAAGTATGCCGAGAAAATTTATCCGGTTATCGGCCCCGAAATTGATATTCCTGCCCCGGATATGAATACAAATGCCAAAATAATGGGCTGGTTTAGAGATGAATATAGTAAAATAGCAGGAGTTCAGGTTCCGGCAATTGTTACAGGCAAACCGGTTGAAGTCGGTGGTTCACTGGGCAGAAATGAAGCAACAGGTTTGGGAGTCAAAACGGTCACTCACTTATTTGCCCAAAGTCAAAACTTCGTACCCGAAGAAACCAGAATTGTTGTTCAAGGAACGGGCAATGTAGGCCTGATTTCTGCACAATTGTTAGCTGAAGAAGGCTACAAAATTATTGCGATTTCTAATATTGCAGGTGCAGTGCTTAATCTCAATGGTCTGGATGTTTCGGTGATGGATCTCAAAAATGGCGATCAAAAGAATTATGATTTATTAATAGCTCAATCCGGTTCGCAAGAAATTCCGATGGAAGAATTCCTGTTTACAGAGTGTGATATCTTGATTCCTGCAGCTTTACAAAATCAAATTCATGCTGAGAATGCTGATAAAATTAATACTAAACTTATTGTAGAAGCAGCGAATGCACCGGTTTCTGCTGAAGGCGAAGCAATATTAGTCAATAAAGGTGTTAAACTCCTGCCGGATATTCTCTGTAATGCAGGGGGCGTTATTTGTTCATATTTCGAATGGGTTCAAAACTTGCAATATTTCAGTTGGACTTTAGAAGAAGTTAACCAAAAACTGATAGCCAAAATGACATCAGCCTTTGAAGAAGTTTTGAAAGTTCAAGCTGAACAAAAAGGTACTTATCGTGAAGCAGCGCTGAGAATTGCTGTGGATAAGTTAATTCAAGCTGCTAAATTTAAAGGCAAATTTTAGAAGATAATATTTTAAGACATCAGATAAACGTAATATAAGAAACCAAATTTCAATTAAAATAGTTCTCGTTCTTATTGTTCTGCGAAATATGCAATAATAAGTTATGGGAACTATTTTTTATAACCTAATCAATCAATTCAACA
>JAAYKK010000028.1 GCA_012522435.1 Clostridiaceae bacterium
CTGTAATGGATCAACCTCAATATCGCACAGGGATTTATCCTGCTCAAGCAGGCGATTTACGCTATGCTCAGATTCAATTGGTATTGCCTAAAATAAGCCAGGATCAAATACTTCTCTTAGCCAATGCAATGCAGATCATCACACTTGCTCTGTTCGGTATGGAATCTTCCAGTCTCAGACAAAACATTATTGCCGGTGGACTTGCTCAAGAATTCTATGCTTATGCCGATTTTAGTAAATATGATCCCGGTTTACAAATTTTATTAATCGGTATTCCCGATCTCTCAGCTCAAGAAGTTGAAGAAGCATTGTGGGAAGAATTGAACAAAGCTTTTGCCAATTACGAACAAGATGTTTTTGCCGCTGCATTTAACTCTTATTCTTTCAATATGCGAGAAGCAGATAATCAATCTACGCCCCAAGGATTAATTCGCGGTTTAAGAGCCTTAATGAATTGGTCTTACGAAATTAATCCGTTTGATGTATTAGCTTTTGAAACGAGATTAGAATTCTTAAACAGTAAAATCGAAACAGATTATTTCAGTAATTTAATTGAAAAAAATATTATTAATAATAAACATCGAGTGACCGCTGTACTAACTCCCTCACCTACTGAGGCGGAAGAGAGTTTGCAACGTGAACAGGAAAAACTGAGCCAACGTTATGCTGAATTGAACGCAACTGAAAAGCAAAAAATCATTCAAATGAATCAGGAATTATTATTAAAGCAAAGTACGCCGGATAGTCCGGAAGCTTTGGCCAGTTTACCCCAGCTCAAGCGTTCAGATCTAAAAGAAAAGCACAATTATCAGATGATTGAACCCACAAATTTGGAATTAAATCCTGATGAGACTATGCCGCTTCTAACTTATTTCGGCTCAAGCAAAGGAATTATTTATCTGAGTTTGCAATTTGATTTAACCAAAATCTCTCAGACTGAGTTATTTGAGCTAAGTTTATTAACTGAAATCTGGGGAAATATTGATACAGAAAATTATTCATATCAGGATTTAACTAACTATAGTCTGACTCATACCGGCGGCATTAGAATCAATCTTACTTATTCAGAACAAAGAAAATATTTGGAAGTTAGAATAAAGCTCTTGGAACAACAAATTGAGCAAGGACTTAATCTTTTAGAAGAAATATTATTGCGGACAAAATTTGAGGATAGAGATCGAATTCATAAATTGTTGATCAGTCTATATTCGGGTCTCCAATTAAGTCTGGCTGATGATGGGATTGCGTTGGGACGCAGAAGACTCAAATCGTATCTTGATCCAAGCGGTAAATTTGATGATTTAACTAATGGAATCTCTTATTTCAAAAACCTGGGTAAACTCTTAGACAACTGGGAACAAAATGTTGAATCTTTATTAGAAAAATTTATTTCATTGGTAGAGCGCCTGGTGCTCAGAGAACAAACAACTGTGTTTTTTGCCGGAGAAGACCAAGGTTTCTCCAATGTGAAAGAAAATTTGATAGTCAGCTTGCTAAATTATCCTAATTGGCAAGAAAGTGGACTATCTGAAACTGAAGCACCTGACCAAAAATGGAATTTCGAACTTGAAGCTGCGAATGAAGCCTTTATTATTCCATCTGACGTACAATTTGTGATAGCTGGAAATAATCTGAAAACTATTCAGTCGGATTGGAAATTCAATGGATGTTTGCATATTTTAAGACAAATAATAAACACAGATTATCTGTGGAACCAAATTAGACTTCAAGGCGGAGCATATGGTGCAAGCATGTCGCTTGATCGCCAAAGTAACCTAATCCTCTCAAGTTACCGTGATCCTGAATGTGCCAAAACTTATGAAGTATATGCCGGTTTAGGTAAATATCTCGAGGATTTGGAATTAAGTGAAGCAGAGCTTACAAGCTATATCATAGGTGCTTTTTCAAGTCTGGATCAACCTCTATCTTTTCCTGCAGCAAGCCGCAGAGCAAAAGCATTATTTGATCACAATATTACTGCTGAACAATTACAAATAGAACGTGAACAAGCTTTGCAGGTTAAAGTTTCAGATTTAACTGACTATGGCAAGTTGTTCGGTCAAGCTATCGCAGAAAATATTCGTTGCGCACTGGGTAATTCAGAAAAGTTGAAACAAGATCAAGACTTGTTTGAGAGTCTTGAAGTATTGAATCATTTTGAGCAAGAATAAGAAAAGATGAACAAATCATACACAAAAGAGAATTTCACATTTCCCTCAAGCTTGGACAACAAATCAATTCATGCGGTAATCTATCGCCCAACAAACGAAGTCAAAGGTTTAGTTCAGATCATTCATGGTTATGCGGAGCATATCGGCCGTTATAGAAAATTCATGAAAATATTAGCCGAGCAAGGCTATGTAGTGTTTGGCGATGATCACTTAGGCCATGGATTAACGGCTGAAACAGATGCCGATTTAAGTGATGTAGGAAGCTATAATGTATTAATGCCTATGTTAGATGATGAAAAAGAATTGAATCATCTCGTAAGAAGTCAATATTACCCTGATCTTCCCTGCGTCATTTTAGGTCACAGTATGGGTTCCTTAATGCTGCGCGGCTTACTCGGTCTTTCCCCCGACATTTGCGATAAGGCAATAATCATGGGAACCGGAGATATGACACCGGCTCTTCTTAAAGTGTTCTCTGCAATTTTATCTGTTTTTTCTACTTTTAAACCGGGATCATATAGAAGTAAATTAATTAATAAACTTGCAATCGGCAAAA